>JACMPO010000152.1 GCA_014377455.1 Flavobacterium sp. | reverse complement strand
TGTTTGAGCCAACGCAACTAAATCTGTTTCTTTTTCCAATAATAGGGGAATCGCTTTCTCCTGTACTTCGGTCGGATTCTCAAATCCTAGATCTAAAATCGCCTTCAGTAACGATTCACTCAATCCTAATTGTTCAAATTTATTCATAAAATATTTTAAATATTTTGCAAAGGTACAGCAAATAATTGTTAATAACTAATGCCAAATAGAGATTTTATGTTTTATTAATATCTGATTTTCAATTTATTAGAAATGAAAAGCACGGTTATTAATTTCACTATAAGAATTCCAAGCTTAAATGCTTGTTTATTTAACTTAAAATGTGCTAGAAAGATGCTTAATCAACTTGTTTACAGCGATGCCACGATGGCTTATCTTTGATTTCTGAAGTACATCAAATTCAGCAAAAGTTAGGTGGTAACCATCGGGAATAAAAATAGGATCGTAGCCAAATCCGTTAGTTCCTGTTGGATTCGAAGTTATTTCGCCATTTATTATTCCAGAAAATAGTATCTGATTTCCATTGAGATTTAAACAAATTACCGTTTTAAAGTTGGCTTTTCTGTTAGTGATATTTTTAAGTTCATCTAAAACTTTATTAGTATTTTGTAAATCATTTTTTTGTTCTCCGGCATATCGAGCAGAATGAACACCTGGTTTTCCATTTAAAAAATCAATTTCCAAACCTGAATCGTCTGAGAAGCAATTAAATCCATATTTTTCAGTAACATAATTTGCTTTTAAAATAGCATTTCCTTCTATTGAAGTGGCAGTTTCGGGAATATCATCCGTGCATCCAATGTCTAAAAGACTCAAAACTTCAATATTTTTGGGCATTAATAATTGTATTTCTTTAATTTTATTTTTGTTATTTGAAGCAAAAACTAATTTCATTTTCAGATATTTATAGTAGTTATTTTAATTTATTACTGTATGTTTGATTTTACGTTAATATCATTTTAAATTTTGTCTTTTAAATAATAATGAAACTCAAATAATTAAATTTTAATGTTCATATTTTATTAGTTAGAGTTTACTGAAAACCTTTTAAATTTAATTAACGTAAATAGAATTCTTAATAACAATATAAATATAGTGAAAAAGCATTATTTTTATCTAAACCTTCTTTTATTTTTTGTAGTACTTCTTCCTTTACAGGTTGATGCTTAGTTTATAATAAAAATGATTTCTCGCAAGTATCATTACACCAAAACACAAAAATATTAAATGTAAAGCAACAAAACTTATCCATTACTGATATCTTAAAAGTAAAAGATTCTGAATTTTCAAATTTATTTAATCAAAATACTGATTTAGGATTTACAAATTATAATTATTGGTTGCATTTTCAAATTAACAACAATTCAAGTGATGAGGCTCAGTATTATTTAGAAACTTCTAGACCCATTGTTGATTTTGCTACTTTATATAAAATTGATAATTTAAATAAAATTGTTGATGTTAAAAAAAGTGGTGATAATATTTCTTTTAAAGATCGAAGTTTCAATCATCGCAAAACAATTTTTAAAATAAATTTATATTCCAAAGAAATAGGGAATTATTACATACATCTTAAAAGCGAAGGCGAAGTTATAAATGTTCCTGTAATTTTACGAACGTCCGAAAACCTTATTGAAAATACTTATTTCGAGCAAATTATATTCGGATTTTTTTATGGTATATTGTTAATTGCTTCTATTTTGAATTTTTTTCTTTTTCTATGCCATGAAAGAAAAAGTATTTCTATTTTACAGTTTATATGTTGTATTTATTGGGTTGCTCCAGTTTTCATTAGATGGATATTTCTACCAGTATATTACCCCAGAATCAGGTTGGTTTTCTAACAAATCGGTATTAATTTTTGCAGTTATTTCTGGAATATTTTTGGGTAATTATGCTCAAAATTATTTGAATGTAAAAAATGAAAATCCAATTCTAAACAAGTTATTTAAGGGTTTGTACATCTCATTAGGAATTTTATTTCTAACCATACTTTTTGTTCCATCATGCTTTAGATATTGTTATCCGATAATGAATGGGCTTGGGTTGATTTTATTATTACTCATAATCACTTCGTTAGTATCTATATACATTAGAACTAAAAGAATTTATATTTTCTTTAGTTTAGGCATCTTCTTTTTGATATTAGGATTTGTAATTTTTATTCTAAAAAACTTCAGTTTATTACCTTATAATTTTATAACCGAAAATAGTTCCAAATTAGGATCAGGAGTAGAAGTAATTTTCTTGTCGTTATCGATGGCAAATTTGATTAAAGAATTGAAAGATAGCTCTGAAAAAGCTCAAAATTTTGCGCTTCAGAAATCAGAGGAAATGAATGAGTTAAAATCTTATTTTTTATCCAATATTAGTCACGAGTTGCGAACACCTCTTAACACAATTATGAATTTAATAGAGTTGATAAACGGCGAAACCGATAACAATTCGATTCAAAAAAAGTGTGAAATTATAAAATATTCTTCACAAAGTTTACTAAGTTCTGTAAACGACATATTAGATTTTTCTAAAATAGAAAAGGACGAAATTAAGCTTGAAATTGCTGATTTTGATGCCCTTAAATTATTTACAGAAATAAGCAATAATATTACAACCAGAGCTCAAGAACAAAATTTGGATTTTGAATTTATTATAGACTCCAATGTGCCTAAATGCTAAAAGGCGATGCAGAGCGAATTCGGCAAATAGTAAATAATGTACTGTTTAATGCACTCAAATTCACATCAGAAGGAAAAATAAAGTTTGAAATTAAATGTTTGATAGAAGGAGAAGTCATCAAATTAAATTTTATAATTACCGATACAGGTGTGGGAATTTCAAATGAAAAAATGCAGTCCATATTTGATTCATTTTCACAAGAAACTATAAATAATAAACGAAAATATGGTGGATTAGGTCTGGGTCTTTACATAGTTAAAGCGTTAGTAAATCTTCATAAAGGTGACATTAGTTTGACAAATAATGAGTTACAATCAGGTACAGTTTGCAATTTAAATTTAAATGTTCAAAAAGCAGATTTTATAGAAAGTAGTGTTAATGTAATCGAAAATAACTTTGATTTGATGGGAAAAAATATTCTTGTAGTCGAGGATAACGCGATGAATCAAATGGTTATAAAAATGATTACCAAAAAGTGGCTGAACACTACTATTGACTACGTAAATAATGTTCAAGAGTGTTTAGACAAAATTTCTTTATCAAAATATGATGTTATTTTAATGGATTTACAAATGCCAATTATGGATGGTTACGAAGCTACTATCGAGATAAGAAAAGGTAAAAGTGGCATCAACCCAAAAGATATTCCAATTATTGCTATAACTGCTGATCTGATGGAAACTACAAAAATTCGTGTGAAAGAAATTGGCATGAATCACTATTTATCCAAACCTGTTTCTAATGAAGATTTATTTCATTCCATTCAGGAATGTGTTATTTAATTACTACATAAATACTTTTTGTGAAACTGTTTGTACTTAGCTTACAAACATAAATTCCACTTTGAATTTCATTAGTATTAACTTTGATTCTGTTGATTCCAACATTCGAATCATTTTCATTAATTTGTTTAACATTTCGCCCTAAAGTATCATATAAACAAAGTTTTACAGGCTCGTTATTATTGAGATAAAACTGCAAATTTAATTCGCCATTTACAGAAGGATTTGGATATATAATAGGATTTAAATTATTGTTATCTTCAACAGTTTCTGTATTCAAATTTGGTGACATCAACCAGTTTGTAGCATTCATAAGTAATCGCTGATGATTTCCCGAAGCATCAGTAATGTATCCATCATATAATGTGTCTCCCGAATCTCCAGAACCATCGTCAGGTGGTGAACTGTCGCCAATGGCAACAAATTTACCCAATCCATAAGTTCCGTAAGCACAAAGCACATTTGTTAAACCTGAAGTTCCTGTTTTAAAAACTACTCCTTTAACACTTGAATTTTGTGTTGTATTTAAAGTCATAGTAGTGCCACCAGACCATTTTACTTGCGTAACATTTCCAGTTGTTCCGTGTAATATCGGATCGCTTGGCGAATTTAAAATATTAGAATAAGTACCGCTAAAGTTTAAATAATCAAAGGAAATTCCAAATGGATTTACAGCGACTGTATTAGTGGTCATAAGATCGTTCCAAATGTGCGGAGAGTCGTAACCATCACCATTTCTATCTGAGATATCGTGATCTGAAATCATAAAAAGACCTCCACCATTTGCTACAAAATTTAAAATAGCTGTTTTTTGAGCTGCTGTGAATAGAATGTTTGGCTCATCTACAACAAATGCTTTGTAATTACTTAAATCCTGCGGATTGGTTGCAACTCCATATGTAATTTGACCATTCCAAGGCAAAGTTTCCACATTATATCCTTTTTTAACACAGTCAATTCCCCAATATGATATTCCTCCTGTCCAATAAGTTTCTGGGGTTGTTGCTGTAATGGTGCTTTGTGCTGGAGTAGGATATCGTTGTGGATTTGATTGGCTTCCGCCGATATATGATCCTGAACTGCCAATTCCTAGATTAAATAAATCAGAATCAATTGTCCAATCGGCATTTGATGCTGTTTCAGCTTTTGTATTATCAAACAGAATTTTATTTTGAGCAACTAATTTTAAATTAGTTAATAATAAAATTACGAAAAGGAAATAAATTTTTTTCATTTTGTGAAGAATAAGATATCGATAGAGTTATACTTAATATAATAATATAGTTTAGTATTTTAATTTGAAAACTAGTTTGTAAAATTAATAAACAAAAACCATTAAAATTTGAAGACATTTAGAATAAAAAAAATATTTAGAAAATTAAACTTGAATCACTCCCAAATTAAATTTCTTTTCAATAGGAGCATGGTTTGCTCCTTCAATTCCCATAGAAATCCATGTTCTAGTTTCTAAAGGGTCAATTATAGCATCGGTCCAAAGTCTTGCAGCAGCATAATAAGGCGAAACTTGCGAATCATAACGCGCTTTTATTTTATCAAATAATTCTTTTTCCTTTACTTCATCTATTATTTCGCCCTTCGCTTTTAAAGATGAAGCTTCTATTTGAGCCAGAACTTTTGCTGCCTGCGTACCACCCATTACAGCAAGTTCTGCACTTGGCCAAGCAAAAATTAATCTCGGATCATACGCTTTACCGCACATGGCATAATTTCCTGCGCCGTATGAATTTCCTACAATTACTGTAAATTTTGGAACTACCGAGTTGGAAACTGCATTCACCATTTTTGCACCATCTTTTATAATTCCTCCGTGTTCCGATTTTGATCCCACCATAAAACCAGTAACATCTTGTACAAAAACTAGTGGAATTTTTTTCTGATTACAATTCGCAATAAATCGTGTGGCTTTATCAGCAGAATCAGAATAAATAGCACCTCCAAATTGCATTTCTCCTCGTCCATTTTTTACAACTTTTCTTTGGTTTGCTATTATTCCAACTGCCCAACCATCAATTCTTGCATAAGCTGTAATTAACGTTTTGCCATAATCGGGTTTGTACTCGTCGAGTTCTGAATTATCAACCAATCGTTTTACAATTTCCATCATATCATATTGTTCCGCTCTCGATTTTGGTAAAATTCCATATATGTCTTTTTCTTCAAGTACTGGTTTTACTGGTTTTACTCTGTTAAATCCTGCTTTATCGAAGTCACCTATTTTGGAAACAATACTTTTAATTCTGTTTAAGGCATCTTTATCATCTTTAGCTTTATAATCGGTTACGCCAGAAATTTCGCAATGTGTAGTTGCTCCACCAAGTGTTTCGTTATCAATTGTTTCTCCAACTGCTGCTTTAACTAAATAGCTTCCTGCAAGAAAAATACTTCCTGTTTTATCAACTATCATTGCCTCATCACTCATTATTGGTAAATAAGCACCACCAGCTACACAACTTCCCATAACTGCAGCAATTTGAGTAATTCCCATACTGCTCATTATGGCATTATTTCTGAAAATTCGCCCAAAATGTTCTTTATCGGGAAAAATTTCATCTTGTAAAGGCAAATAAACTCCAGCCGAATCTACTAAATAAATAATAGGCAATCGATTTTCCATTGCAATTTCCTGTGCTCTAAGATTTTTCTTTCCAGTTATAGGAAACCAAGCACCAGCTTTAACAGTGGCATCATTCGCAACTACAATACATTGTTTTCCCGAAATATAACCAATTTTCACAACAACGCCACCACTTGGACAACCTCCATGTTCAGCATACATTTGATCTCCAACAAATGCACCAATTTCTATTGATTTAGATTTTTCGTCTAACAGATAATCAATACGTTCTCGAGCAGTCATTTTTCCTTCAGCATGCAATTTTTCTATTCGTTTTTCGCCACCGCCAAGTTTTACTTTTGCAAACCGAAGTTTTAAATCGGATAGTAAAAGCTTATTGTAATCTTCGTTTTTGTTGAAGTTAATATCCATTAATTCCTATTTTTGGGCTAAATTACGAAAACGTTTTCAAAAACAAATAAAGTTATTTGTATGTGCTTTTTTAGTTTTGGAATTTTATAAAATTTTATAATATTACTTTTGAAAAATTAGATTTTCTATCAAAAGTTTATTTAGTTCAAAACATTTATTTACAAAACTGATTTACAGCGTATAATTTCATAATTTTATTTTTCTTATAACTTAATGTTTACTTAACATTAGAAAATTACATTTGCAGAGTTTAAATCAAAATAATAATGACTCTAAATAACATTTTTCAGTTTTTAGTACCAAAAGATAAAAAGTTTTTTCCGCTTTTTGAGCAAGCTGCGTCAAACCTTATTGTTCTTGCCCAAACGCTTCATGATGCTGTAAATGTTCCAAAAGATCAGCGTGAGGAATATTTTCAAAAAATTGAAGAGTTAGAAGCTATTATCGAGGAAATTACACATAAAACACATTTAGAACTCAGCAGAAATTTTATAACCCCTTTTGATCGAGAAGACATCCATTCGTTAATAAAAGCGATTGATAATGTTGCTGATAATATTCATGGTGCTGCCAGCAGAATGCGACTGTATCAAGTAGAAAAAATTACTAAATCGATTAGAAAACTTACAGAAATTAACCTTGAAGCATGCCAATTAATTGGGATTGCCATAAAAGAATTGAAAGACCTAACAAATCATAAAAGCATCAACGATATTTGTAAGAAGATTAATAAACTGGAAAGTAAAGCCGATAGTGTTTTTGATAAAGCGGTAGCTGATATTTTTGAAAATGAAACCGATGCTAAAAATGTAATTAAATATAAAGAGGTTCTTTCAGCACTTGAAATGGCTTCTGATAAATGTAAAAGTGTGGCTAACGTTTTAGAACAAATTTCGGTTAAGCATTCATAAATCTAACTTTAAATATTTATGACTTTACTTATTGTTATTATCGTTCTTGCCCTAATTTTTGATTACATTAATGGTTTTCACGATGCAGCAAATTCAATTGCTACTATTGTGGCAACTAAAGTTCTTTCACCTTTCCAGGCAGTGGTTTGGGCAGCATTTTTTAACTTTCTTGCCTATTGGGTTTTTGGTTTTGGAGTTGCTGATACCGTAGCAAAAACGGCCGACACCATGCAAATTGATTTGGTTGTTATTCTTTCGGGAGTGATTGCTGCTATAATTTGGAATTTACTAACGTGGGCTTTGGGAATTCCATCCTCTTCTTCACATACTTTAATAGGTGGTTTTGCTGGTGCAGCGATAGCACATTCAATTTCTCTTCATGGTTTTTCAGATTATTTTGTATTGGATGAAGCTGGAAAACAAGTCACAAAACATTGGTATAATATTGTAAACTGGTATTTACCTGGAAAAGATGGTGGTATGCCATCTGGAGTAGTAGTAATTATTGCATTTATTGTACTTGCACCACTTATTGGAATGATTATATCCTACTTTATTTCGCTTTGGTTATTGTATTCTTCTAAAAAAAGTATGATACCAAAACTATTTACTGTTTTGTTATTATTTTTAGTTTTTTGGTTTTTGCGTGGAGAAATGGTAGCTTATGCAGACATAAAAAAACCTCGATTTGAATCCCATTTTTTAAGTATTATCGCCGAACCTTCTAACATAAAATGGTTGTTAGTGGGTTTTATAATAACAAGTATCGCAGTATTTAATTTAATTTTTAGTAATCTTTCGACTGCAACTTCTGAGAAAATTTTGCGAAAAATGCAGTTATTATCATCTGCATCTTTTAGTTTAGGTCATGGTGGAAACGATTCTCAAAAAGTTATGGGAATTATTGCTGCCGCGGTAGCTGTATATATTCATTCCAATCCTAATGCAAATTTATCATTTGAATGGTTTGATTTAAACGTAAAATTACCATCAAAAGATGCTTTAGGGAATGATGTTGCTGGTCAAATGCCGGGTTGGATTCCACTGGCGTGTTATTCTGCAATTGCAGCAGGAACATTGAGTGGTGGATGGAAAATTGTTAAAACTATGGGTTCTAAAATTACTAAAGTAACTGCCTTTGAAGGCGTAGTTGCTGAATCTGCTGGTGCTTTAACTTTGTTTTTTACGGAGCATTTTAAAATTCCGGTTTCAACGACACATACTATTACCGGATCAATTATTGGGGTTGGAGTTACTAAACGTGTTTCGGCAGTGCGATGGGGTGTAACTATAAATTTGCTTTGGGCTTGGGTTTTAACCATACCTGTTTCGGCAGTTCTTGCTGGAATTATTTATTATATTTTACGGTTATTTTTATAATCAGTAGGTTGTTTGCTGCAGTTGTAAACTTTGTAACTACTTGTAGTTATTGTTAAAGTACCACTTTTTGCGAAACGAGAACGTGAACTTACCACAAAATCCGCAATTAGCTTCGCTCTGTTCGCCTTGCAGGCTCGGGTGCGAGAAATGGCTGTTATAAGCTGGCTTTGTATTCCCATTGGTAAGTTCCATTTTCCACTTCTAATTATTTTCTATTGGACACGCTTTGTTTCACTTGCGCCAATGCTTATTCGGTGT
>JACMPO010000151.1 GCA_014377455.1 Flavobacterium sp. | reverse complement strand
TAACGCTCCGAAAATCATCCTTGCCGATGAACCTACAGGAAATTTAGACAGCAAAAACGGAAATGAAGTTATGGAACTTTTAACTGATTTACATGCCAATGGTGCCACAATCCTGATGGTAACACACTCTGATTATGATGCCTCTTTCTCTCAAAAAATCATTTTGATGAAAGATGGAATGATACTTTTAGAAAAAGTTAATAACCGGATTGTGGATATATTAGTAACGGAATCTAAAAACTAACATCATGCTAAAAAATTGGATAACTATATTTTTGTACCACCTCAAAAATAACAAGCTTTTTACGGCTTTGAATGTTTTAGGATTGGCAATAGGAACTGCAGGATTGATTTTCGCGTTACTATATTGGAACGACGAACAAAGTTATGATGAGTGGAATCCTGAAAAAGAAAAAGTTTTTCAGGTATTGGTACAATTGACCGATATGCCGGTTTTTTCAGATTGTTCTTTGTTTTTAAAACCTGTTTTAGATAAAGATATTAATATCGAAACGATAATGTATGCTGAAAATTGGTATCAAAAGGATAAAATCAGCTACAATGGGAAGAAAGAAGTTGTCGATAAAATAATCAATGTAGAAAGTAATTTCTTTTCTCTTTTTCCTTTCAAAATTATTAAAGGAGATGTTATTTCGGCTATAAAAGATGATTCAAGCATTGCCATTTCTGATGTTATTGCTAAAAGAGTTTTTGGCGATGAAAATCCAATCGGAAAACAAATAAAATGTTTTAATCAAATGTTTGTTGTGCGTGCCGTATACCAAATTCCCGGAAATTCATCAATAGCTCCAAATGTAATTATCAATAAAATGCAGAAATTGGTGACTTCAAACATGACTGCTCCTTTTATATTTAAATTATTGGTAAAAGTTAAGGATCCATCAAAAATAGAACGTACGCGAGCGAGTCTGGAAAAAACATATAACTGCGATTTCATTAATAGAATCGCTAAGATGGAAGGTTTTACTCCCGAAGATATGGCTAAAAAAGTAGGGCACTTTGTAGTTGTTATGGAGCCGCTTTCAGAAGCCAGATTGCATTCTATAACAGATGGTTATCCGGAAGGAAGAGGCAATTATCAGTTTTTGTTAATTATGATGGGATTATCCATTTTAATCCTTATTCTGTCGATTGTCAATTATATTAATTTAGCAACAGCAAATGCGATAAAACGTGCCAAAGAAGTGGGAGTGCGTAAAATTGTAGGTGCTTCAAAAGTTACTATTATCAGCCAATTTATTTTTGAGACTATTCTCACAAGTATATTTTCTATTTTGTTGGCCTTAGTTATAGTAGAGTTGACTTTGCCTTATTACAACGACTTTTTGAACAAAAATTTAATGATTCATGGAAGTGAGTTTTATCTTGAACTAATTCTGATTTTTATTATTACAGTTTTGGTGGCAGGCATTTTTCCCGCAATTTATGTTTCTAATTTTGAAACATTAAAAGTGCTGAAAGGTGATTTTGGAAGAAGTAAAAGCGGCGTTTGGATTCGCAACGGAATGTTGATTTTTCAGTTTGCAATTGCTACTTTTTTTATAATCGGATCGCATATTGTTTATCAGCAAGTCAAATATTTAAGCAATAAAGATCTTGGTTTTAAAGGAGATCAACTAATCGAAGTATCGTTAAACTTCCCATCATCCGACTATGAGGTAGCAAATGTTTGTGAAAATATTTACAATAAATATTCAACCATAAAACAAGAATTAGCTAAAATAAATGGAGTTGAACAAATTTCAACGGGTCTTGTTTCTTTTGATGGGACAGATAATTATTTAAGTCCGGTATTGTATAACAATGAACTTATTAAAGAACGAGTTATTGCTTTAGATTTTGGCATGTTTGAAATGCTTGATATCAAAATTGTAAAGGGAAGAACTTTTGATAGAAAATTAGCTTCTGACACGATTAATTCGGCAATAATAAACGAAACTTCCCTAAAATTAATGAATGTTAAAGACCCGATAGGTAAAGAACTTTTGATAAACAATCAAAAATTTAAAATTATCGGTGTTGTTAAAGATTTTAATTTATTAAGTCCGGAACTTGAAATTCCTCCAATAGTTTTTTACAACATTAAAGTATTAAATAGAGCTCAAAGCATTAACAAAGTATTTGTAAAGCTAAAATCAGACGACATAGAAAATACGATTGCCGATATCGAGAAATTATGGGCAACGGTCGATACTGAATACCCATTTAAATATGATTTCGTAGACAAAGAGTATGCCAGAACGTATGAAACTTATGTAAAACAAAAAAATCTTTTTTCATTGTTAAATATTGTTGTAATTGGAATTGCGCTTTTTGGATTATTTGCCTTGGCTTCGTATTCAATACAAAGGCGCATGAAAGAAATTGCCATCCGGAAAACCTTGGGTGCAGAAACCAATACTTTGTTGATAGAATTATCCAAACAGTATATTTTGTATTGCACAATCGGATATTTAGTCGCTTTGTTTCCTGTGTATTATTTATTGAACAAATGGCTCGAAAATTTTGCCTTTAGGATTGACATAACTGTCTTTCCATTCGTATTTGGGTTTATTATTTTGTTATTTCTAACACTTTTGATAGTGCTTTCAAAAGCCTTTCTTGCAACCAAAACGGATGTTTTAAAATATTTAAAATATGAATAAGAATTTAATTTTTACGTTAGTCTTTTTTTTAATTTTTGCTTTAGTAAGTGCTCAGGAAAATTCTTGGACGCTTACTAAATGCATGGAAACAGCTTTACAAAATAATATCGAAATAAAAATCAGACAACTTGAAATAAAAAAAACAGAAAAGTCCCAAAACTCAGTTTTGAATAGAATGTTACCGACTATCAATTTGTATGGGGAACAAGGATATAATTTTGGTTCTACCATTGATCCGTCGACCAACGGAAGAGTAAGCTCAAACATTCAAAATAATAATTTCTATCTTAATGCAAGAACTAATATGATAGATTTTAGTGCTTTTGCAAATGCTCAAAAAGATAAAATCAATATTGACCAAGCACATGCCGAAAAAGAAGTAGTAGAAAACGAATTTAAATTACAGCTTTTGGAAAGCTATTATCAGGCACTTTATACTCAGGAATTATTGAAAATCCAAAAAGAGCAACTGAAGCAAACTTCATTCAACTTGGACAGAATAACAAAAGAAGTAACTATTGGCAGTAAACCTCAAAGTGATTTGTACGATATACAATTGAGCTTTTCGGAGGAAGAAATCCGAAATCTGGAAACCGAACAATTGTATGCTATTAAAAAAATACAATTATTCCAGTTGATGAATGTTACGGATGTGGCAAGTGATCAAATTATATTGGAACCTTATTTGAATAAAAGAACTGAAACGGTTGACAATTTGATAAACAATCCCAAAATTATAAGTGCCGAGCTCAATTATCAAAACAGTTTGAAGTCAATCCGTTTAGAGCGAGCCAGCAATCTGCCGATCTTGTCAGCATATTATGGATATTCTACTTTTTATTATAAAAACATTCAAAAAGCAAATGCCAACACCGAATCTTTTTTCAACCAATTAGAAGAAAATAAAAGTCAACAAGTTGGTATGCAATTGAGCGTTCCAATTTTCAATGGTTTTAGAAATAGCAAAAAAATAATTGCATCAAAAATAGCAAGTGATAAGGCAAAACTCGCCGTAGAAAAAGAAAAACAACAATTTGAAAAACAAGTAGTATTGGAAGAATTAAACAGAAAAAATTATTTACATCGTCAGAATAAATTGATGGAGAAAGAAAAGTATGCCAAAACTTCTCTAGTTACGACGCAGGCAAAATTTATAAGTGGTAAAGTGGAAGCTGTTTTATATTCTGCAGTTAAAAATCAGTCGCTTTCAGCTGAGTATGAAGTGTTGAAAAATGAACTTCAATTACAATACATTGACTTGAAAATTAATCTGTTGAGAAAGAATAATTTATAAAATAAAAACTAAAATAGTATCAATAACTGTTTTAAATCATGCGTAAAATAATTGGTAAATGAGACCGTATGAACCAGCAAATCCACTTACCTGAGTGGATTTTTTATTTAGAAAAATATCGAATTTATTAGTATTTGATGTTATTATCCGCTAAATCTATTACAACAACTGTTTTTTTGCCGCTGTTCTTAACCGTATGTTTAATTCTAAGTGTTTTTGCTACAGATTTAAAAGAGTATAAGGATTATAAAATTTAAAAATCTGTGCTGCTCTGTCTTCCTATTTAATTTATTTATACCAGAAAACAGGAGAATCTTCAATAAAAGTAGCGGTTCTTATCTTACCTGAAAAAAAAAAATACACTTTTTTTGTTATTCAGTGTTATTATACTTTTTTGTACAATTTAATTTATACTTTTTAATATAAAATGAATAACTTAGTTTATCTTTGTCAGATAAAGTTTGAATTTAATCTGCAAAAAATTCTGAAATCATGAGCAAAGAAGCATCAACAGAAACTCTGGAAGATTATACCAAGAGTGATTACAAATATGGATTTACCAGTAATATTG
>JACMPO010000150.1 GCA_014377455.1 Flavobacterium sp. | reverse complement strand
TTTGCCTATTTTATTACGTTGCCAATTCATTTTTATATTATGGCATCACTTGTAGGTTTAGTAATGGGCGGAATTCAATCCTTATCACGTTCTACTTATTCAAAATTATTACCTGAGACCGATGATACTGCCTCATTTTTTAGTTTTTATGATGTTTCAGAAAAAATAGGAATTGTAATTGGAATGTGTGTTTACGGTATCATTGATCAAATTACCGGAAGTCCTCGATTTGCAATAGTATTTTTGGCGATATTTTTTATGGTTGGTGTATTTTTATTAACTCGTGTCCCTAAAATTACTTGGAATGATAAAAAATAATTACATTTGAATAAATATTTGTATATATGAAAAATATAAAGTTATTGTTACTTACATCATTAGCAACTTTTTTATTTTCTTGTTCTAATGAACCTGTCGACCCAGCTTTGCTTGCGCAGATAAATACTCCAACAACTGTAACTAATGCTGGAACAACTGGAGGAACAGTAGTATCTAATGGAAATTTTACGGCAACAATAGATGGTCAAAGTTTTTCAGCAGATGCAACTGCAGGAAATTTAATAACTGTAAATGGTGCCAATGTTTTAAGTATAACTGGAATGAAACCGAGTGGTGAATATATTGCAATTCAACTTGTAAACCCAACCACGGGGATTTTTGTTGTAAATGCTTTGGGCGGAAATAAAACAATTTCTTACAAACAAGATGCAACTACTCCCGATATTTATGGAGCTTTTGATCCAAGTACGGGACAACCAACAGGAACTTTAACAATTTCAAGTTTAAATTTAGTTACTAATAAAATTAGCGGAACGTTCAGTTTTGTAGGTCATCTTTTAACAACTTCTACTCAAACTAAACAAATCACCAATGGTGTTTTTACCAATATAAGTTTCACTAATTCTTCAGCTCCGGTAGTGGTAAATCCTCTCGTAGGAAACTATATTCAGACAGCCTATAACACATCTACACAGACTGATTTAAATAATGACGGGACAACATCAACTAATCAAATGTTGGAAACCAATTGCTATAACGATAATTATTTAATTTTAAATGCTGATTACACCTTTTCAGCCAATTCAAAAGGAGTAGATATAGGTCCATCTGTAGCTTCAAATGTTGTTACATGTTATTCAGATCCTTCCGTTAGTGGTACATGGGTATCTAGTGGCAATACCGTAACTTTTACTTATTTACAAAACGGAACAACAGTTGTTGATAATTTTACCATTGCTGGAAATACACTTGTTATTAATACTCCTAATAGTGAAGTGCTTAGCCGAAATGGTAATACTCTTGTTCAAATAATTTCTAATGTATCTGTGGTTTATACAAAACAATAAATATTTAGATAGTATTACAAATTTCCTTCAAGTTGGCGGATTTTTTTTGTGGCATAATGATTGATTTGTGATTTATCGATTTTTAGATACTTTATATCGAATTTACCCACTTAATTGTGTTGTACATCGATTTTAATTCATTATGAAAATCTGAAATGTTATATTTGTAATATAAAATTGCTAATCTAATAGTCGTATTGACTCTAAAACATAATATGTCTAACCACAGAATACTAACTTTTGACAGCTTGTCATTGCAAGAATTTGATTCAGAAGCTGAATTAATTCCACTTTTAACACCAGAAGATGAGGAGGAAATGAGTAATGAAGAGTTACCCGAATCGTTGCCAATACTGCCTTTGCGAAACACTGTTTTGTTTCCTGGTGTTGTAATTCCAATATCTGCCGGAAGAGATAAATCTATAAAATTAATAAATGATGCTAATGCTGGTGACAAAATTATTGGCGTAGTTGCACAAAAAAATGAAGAAGACGAAGATCCAACTAAAAACGATATTCATCAAGTAGGAACAGTTGCTCGAATTTTACGCGTTTTAAAAATGCCCGACGGGAATATAACTGTTATATTACAAGGTAAAAAGCGTTTTAAAATTGATGCAGTCATTTCAGAAAAACCTTATTTACGCGCCAGCATTAAAGAAGTTGATGAAAAACGTCCAGGAAAACACGATACTGAATTTGGAGCAATTGTAGATTCAATAAAAGAATTAGCTATACAAATTATAAAAGAAAGTCCAAATATTCCTACAGAGGCTACCTTTGCAATTAAAAATATAGAAAGCCAATCATTTCTAATAAACTTCATTTCATCAAACATGAATTTGTCTGTTGAAGAGAAACAAAATTTGATCATGATTAATGTTCTTAAAGAGAGAGCTTTAGAAACACTTCGATATATGAATGTTGAGTTGCAGAAGCTAGAACTCAAAAATGATATTCAATCCAAAGTACGATTTGATTTAGACCAACAGCAAAGAGAATATTTTTTGCACCAGCAAATGAAAACAATCCAAGAAGAACTTGGTGGCGTTTCCAACGAACAGGAATTTGAAGAAATGAGAGTTCGAGCAAAATCTCAAAAATGGGATGATAAAACACAAAAGCATTTTGAAAAAGAATTTTCTAAAATGCAGCGTATGAATCCTCAAGCTCCCGATTTTGGAATTCAACGAAATTATTTAGATTTATTTTTAGATTTACCTTGGAATAGTTATTCTAAAGATAATTTTGATTTAAAAAATGCACAAAAAATTCTGGATAGAGAACATTTTGGATTAGATGATGTTAAAAAAAGAATGATCGAGCACCTTGCAGTTTTGAAATTACGAAACGATATGAAATCCCCAATAATTTGTTTAACTGGACCTCCAGGTGTGGGTAAAACATCTATTGGAAAATCAGTTGCAGAAGCATTAGGACGAGAATATGTGCGAATATCTTTAGGTGGTTTGCGAGACGAAGCAGAAATACGTGGTCATCGTAAAACCTATATTGGTGCGATGCCAGGAAGAATTATTCAAAGTATTAAAAAAGCAAAATCATCAAATCCAGTTTTTATTTTGGATGAAATCGATAAATTATCAGTTTCAAATCAAGGAGATCCATCATCAGCATTATTAGAAGTATTAGATCCAGAACAAAATAATCAGTTTTATGATAATTTTTTGGAAATGGGATTTGACCTTTCTAAAGTGATGTTTATAGCCACTTCTAACACAATGACAACCATTCAACCTGCTTTAAAAGATCGAATGGAAATTATTAAAATGTCAGGCTACACTACTGAAGAAAAAGTTGAAATTGCGAGACAACATTTGTTTCCGAAGCAACTTAAAGAACACGGATTGACTAGTAAACACCTTTCAATAGGGAAAAAACAATTTGAAAAAATTGTTGAAGGTTACACACGCGAATCTGGTGTACGGAGTTTAGAACAAAAAATTGCACAAGTCATTCGAAATGCAGCTAAATCGGTTGCAATGGAAGAAGAATATAATATTAAAGTTACAGATGCCGATATAGAAAAAGTTTTAGGAGCTCCAAAATTAGAACGTGACAAAGCCGAAGGGAATGAAGTTGCCGGCGTAGTTACCGGACTTGCATGGACCTCAGTTGGTGGTGATATTTTATTTATAGAATCTTTAATTTCCAAAGGAAAAGGAATGTTAACCTTGACAGGAAATCTTGGTACTATAATGAAAGAATCGGCGACAATTGCTATGGAATATATAAAGGCAAACGCAACATTCTTTGGACTCGATCAGGATATTTTTAACAAATATAATATTCATTTACATGTTCCTGAAGGCGCAACTCCTAAAGACGGACCAAGCGCAGGTATTGCTATGTTAACCTCGTTAATATCACTATTAACACAACGCAAAATAAAAAAAGGTATTGCTATGACTGGAGAAATTACTCTGAGAGGAAAAGTTTTACCAGTAGGAGGTTTAAAAGAAAAAATATTGGCAGCGAAAAGAGCCAACATCAAAGAAATAATTTTATGCCAAGACAATAAAAGCGATATTGATGAAATCAAAGCAAGTTATTTGGAAGGACTGACTTTTCATTATGTAAAAGATATGTATGAAGTAATTAATATTGCATTAACTAAAGACAAGGTAAAAAATGCGAAAAAACTAGATTAAATAAAATTAAAAAAGTTTAAAAAGACATAAGTATTGAATCTTATGTCTTTTTTTATTTTCATTTTTACGTTCTGTTAAAAAATAATACCTTCGCTTTAGCGTTATCCTTATAAAAATTGTTGGTTTTGTTATGACAAAAAAAATATTTTCTATTTTTTTACTACTTTTTTGGGCTGTTTCATTAGGTCAAATTGGAGGAAAGTCAGTGTACCAATTTTTGAGTTTGGTCACATCACCACGACAAGCGGCTTTAGGAGGAAAAGTAATTACCATTTTTGATGAAGATGTCAATCAGGTTCATTTTAATCCAGCTACTATTAATCCTGAAATGGATAATCATTTGGGATTAAATTATGGAAATTATTTTGGAGCAGTTACTTATGGAACAGCATCTTATGCTTATACTTATGATCGTCATGTTCAAACTTTTCATGCAGGTGTAAATTATGTAAACTACGGTAAATTTGACGGATATGACGAAAATGGCACAAAGACGAATTCATTTACTGGAAGCGAAATTGCTTTATCATTTGGATATGGTTATAATATTCCAAATTCTACATTTCATGTAGGTGGAAACGCAAAATTAATATCGTCAACACTCGAAACCTATCAATCTTATGGTGCGGCAGTCGATTTAGGTGCCTTATTTATAGATGAGCGAAATGATGTAAATTGGGCATTGGTCATTAGAAATATTGGTACGCAGATTACCACATATTCAGGTACTCAGGAAAAATTACCTTTAGAAATTTTAGTTGGAGTTTCCCAACAAGTAGAAAATGTACCTTTAAGATGGCATGTTACTTTAGAAAATCTGCAACAATGGAATATTGGATTTTCTAATCCAAATAGAGCTGTTGGCACTATAGATGGTGATCCAACTCCCGAAAAAGTGGGAGCCATCAATAATGCCTTGCGTCATTTGGTACTTGGTGCCGAATTATTCCCCACAAAACCATTCAATCTAAGATTGGGTTATAATTTTCGGCGTGGTGAGGAATTAAGAGTAGTTGATCAACGAAATTTTTCAGGAATTTCATTAGGCTTTGGTTTGAAAATGAATAATTTAAAATTTAATTATTCTTACTCTCGATATTCATTAGCGGGAAATACAAGTCTTTTTGGATTAACAATAAATTTTCAAGATAATTGACCTAAGTTTACAATTTTAAAAATACAATTTTGAAAAATATTACTATTGCAATTGATGGATTTTCATCAACGGGTAAAAGCACTTTGGCAAAACAACTAGCCAAACACCTTGGTTATGTGTATGTTGATACTGGAGCAATGTACCGCGCCATAACATATTTTGCAATGCAAATTGGTTATATTGATGAAAATTTTTTTGATTCTACAAGTTTAATTTCAAGCCTCAAAAATATTACACTTCACTTTGAATTTAATAAAGAATTGGGTTTTGCAGAAATGTATTTAAATAATACAAATGTTGAAGTTGAAATTAGATCTCTTAAAGTTTCAAATTTTGTAAGCCAAGTTGCAGAAATTTCTGAAGTTCGTGCAAAATTAGTAGAACAACAAAAAGAAATGGGTGCAAATAAAGGAATTGTAATGGACGGAAGAGATATTGGAACAGTTGTATTTCCTGATGCTGAGTTAAAAATATTTATGACAGCAAGTCCAGAAACTCGTGCAAATCGACGTTATCAAGAATTAATTCAAAAAGGAGATGTAGTTTCGTTAGAAGAAGTATTGCAAAATGTTCAAAAACGAGATTATATTGATACACATAGATCAGATTCACCATTAAAAATGGCAACTGATGCAATAGAAATAGATAATTCATATTTATCTAAAGAGGATCAATTCAAATTAGTTTTGGAGCTAGTGCAGGAACATTTAAATTGATTGTAACTAGTTTTAAGAAATTCACTTAATAATTAAGTCCAAATATATATTATGCTGGTTCAATATTGAATACTGTATTATTAAATAAAAAAATATAATTTTTGATATTTAAAATGGACTCTCTAATATTTTTTTGCCTCTATTTATTTTAAATTTTATATATCGAATGTTACATTTTTTTCTTAAAGATACTTGTAAGGTGCAATTATAACTTAATTGTATTTCATATATTTGCGTATCAATAAATAATCTAAAACAAAAGCAAATATGAAATTACTTGAAGGAAAAGTTGCTATTATTACAGGAGCAAGTCGAGGAATTGGAAGTGGTATCGCTAAAGTTTTTGCGCAACACGGAGCTAATATTGCTTTTACTTATAGTTCTTCAGTAGAGTCTGCCTTAGCTTTAGAAAACGATTTGAACGCCCAAGGAATTAAATCTAAAGGATATCAATCCAATGCGGCAAATTTTAATGATGCTCAGAAATTAATTGAAGATGTATTGACAGAATTTGGCACCATTGATGTCTTAATAAATAATGCTGGGATAACAAAAGATAATTTGTTAATGAGAATGAGCGAAGAAGATTTTGATAAAGTAATCGAAATTAACTTGAAGTCAGTTTTTAATATGACCAAAGCAGTTCAAAAAACGATGTTAAAAAATCGTTCTGGGTCAATTATAAATATGAGCAGTGTTGTAGGAGTGAAGGGAAATGCAGGTCAAGCCAATTATGCTGCTTCGAAAGCTGGAATGATAGGTTTTACGAAATCAGTAGCTCTAGAATTAGGTTCTCGAAACATTCGATGCAACGCCATTGCGCCTGGATTTATAGAAACCGAAATGACCGCAAAACTTAATGAAGATGTTGTTCAGGGTTGGAGAGATTCGATTCCTTTAAAACGAGGCGGTACTCCAGAAGATGTGGCAAATGCATGTCTTTTTTATGCTTCTGATATGAGTGCTTATGTTACAGGACAAGTTATGAATGTAGATGGAGGAATGCTTACCTAATGAATAGTTTATCAATTGAAATTTGTGGAAACACAGTTCATAAACTATTCATCTAATTTTTAAAAATGAATTCAAATACCTTAGTGTTTCTACTCTTGTCAGTTGTTGTGGCAGGTGGAATATCTTTTTTTCAATATTATTATAAATCTAAAAGTAATAAAAATTTAAATTTACTTTTAGCATCACTTCGGTTTATATCGATTTTTGGGATTTTGTTACTTCTTATAAATCCTATTATTACTAAAAATACTTTCGAAACTTTAAAAACTCCTTTACCTATAGTTGTAGATAATTCGAGTTCTATTTCAGATTTAAAAGCTAGCGATATTACTAAAGAATTATATTCTAAACTAACTTCAAATAGTGATTTAAAAAACAAATTTGATATTCAAGAATATCGTTTTGATTCTGAAGTTGAATCTATCGAATCTGTTGACGAATTAAATTTTAAAGGAAAGCAAACGGATATCGATCAAGTTGCCAAAAACTTGAAAGAAATCAATAAAAATTTAAGTTATCCTACCATTTTAGTATCAGATGGAAATCAAACTTCGGGCTCCGATTATGTTTTTAGTTTTAGCCCAGATAATAAGGTATATCCAATGGTTGTTGGAGATACAACTACGTATTTAGATTTAAAAATTAATCAAATTAATGTAAATAAATATGCTTTCCATAAAAATAAATTTCCTGCTGAGGTTTTTGTTCAATATGCCGGAACAAAATTAGTAACTGCCAATTTTGTAATATCTAATGGGAATTCAATTATTTCCAAGCAGTCTGTTTCATTCTCACCCTCAAAAAAATCAGCAGTTTTAAATATACTTTTACCGGCAGATAAAACTGGATTACAAATTTTTAACGCCTCAATAACATCTAAAGAATCTGAGAAAAATACATACAATAATTCTAAGAAATTTGCAGTTCAAATAATTGATCAAAAAAGTGAAGTTGCTATAATTTCATCCATAAATCATCCCGATATTGGAGCACTTAAACGCAGTATTGAAACTAACGCACAACGCAAAGTAACAGTTCTTAAACCAAGTCAAACCAGTAATTTAAACGCATTTAATGTTTTGATTTTGTACCAACCCACAGCTGAGTTTAAATCGGTTTTTGAATCTAATAAAAATTTAAAAATTAATACATTTATTATAACAGGAAATGATACTGATTTTGCTTTTTTAAATCAGCAACAAGCTGTAATCGACTTTAAAATGTCTTCTCAAAAAGAAGATTATTTAGCTGCTTTTGAATCTAATTTCAATCTTTTTGCGCTGGATGACATAGGCTTTGAAAATTTTCCACCACTAGAAAATCCGTTTGGAACTATTTCAACAAAAGGAAACATTTCAATTTTATTATCTTCTCGAATTAGGAATGTTGCCACTAACCAGCCTTTACTAGCTTTTTCAGAAAATGCGGGCAACAGAACTGCCTATTTATTTGGGGAAAACAGTTGGAAATGGCGTGCACACAGTTATTTAGATAAAAAATCATTTGATAAATACGATGTTTTTATCGATAAGACCATTCAATTTTTAGCCTCAAATGATTCTAAAAAGTCATTAATAGTAAATCACGAACGCTTTTATAACTCTGGCGATGCTATTGAAATTACAGCTCAGTATTTTAATAAGAATTATGAATTTGATGAAAAAGCTAGGTTATCTATAACGGTAACGAATACCAAATCAAAACAAGTTAAAAAATACGATTTATTGAAAACTACCAATAGCTTTAAAGTAAATCTTGATGGGCTTACGGCTGGAAATTATTCTTTTTCGGTGCGTGAATTGAACTCAAATGCTGTATATTCCAGCACTTTTGAAATTTTGGATTTTGATATTGAAAAGCAATTTGTAAACCCAGATGTTATTAAATTAAACCAGTTGGCACATCTAACAAATGCTCAAATATTTGTTCCAAATCAAATAGATAATTTGATAAAAACGCTACTTGCCGATGAAAACTACAAAGCAATTCAGAAAAATAATATCACTAAAACGCCCTTGGTGGATTGGGTTTGGCTTTTAGTTTTGATCGCTGTCACACTGGCTAGTGAATGGTTTATCAGAAAGTATAACGGAATGCTTTAAGTTAAGATTTTACGTGCTTCCATCGTTTATGTGTCCACATGTAATATTCTGGTGCCTCATAAATTTGTTTTTCAACCTTTCGAATAAATAGTTCTGACAATTCGAAATTAGAAACCGATTGAGGTTCTTCGGTCATAACATCAAAAGTTACTTCATAAAAACCTCTTTTTATTTTTTTAGAATTTAAAAAAAGCACATTCATATCATATTGTTTAGCCAATATTTCGGCACCAACATGAATAGGTGTTTCTATACCAAGAAAAGTGTACCAATGTAAATTTTTAGAAAACCGAGGTGTTTGATCGCTAGCAAAACCGTATACTCCAAACTTTCCGTCTATATGATTTTGGTTTATTGTACTTTTTGTTTGTTTAGTTGTAATTAAAACTGAATTAAATTTGGAACGAATATCGCGAACTAATTTATCAAAATATTTGTTCTCAATTTTTTTATAAATGGCATATCCGGTGTAGCTTACATGAGTATTTATGGAAATTAACCATTCATAACTTGCATAATGAGCACACATTAAAACAATATTTTTTCCTTTTTTTTCCAATTCCAAAAAGGTGTCAATATTCGTGAAAACATATCTTTTATTTATTTCTTTAGTAGAAATGGTCATGGTTTTTGCCATTTCTAAAAAAGTATCACACAAGTGATGGTATGATTTTTTTTCTATTAGGAGTCTTTCTTTATCTGATAAATGCGGAAATACCTTTAACAAATTTTCTTTAACAGTATCTTTTCGATATCCAATGATATAATACACAACAATGTAGAGGCAATCTGAAATAAAATACAAAATAGGGAAGGGCATTATCGAAACAAACCAAATTATAGGATACAAGGCGATATATAACAAATAGTCCATTATTTTTTTTGGGTAAAGATACGTTTATTCCGATTTTGATTAAAATTGTTTGGGTAAACAAATTAATTTTATTGATGTGGGAGTTACTTTATTTAATTTTTTTGATTTTTAAAATAAGTTAATCCGCTGTTGGAGTGATTTTCAAAAAGGATATCAACATTTTTTTTAATGAATAAATCGGTTCCAGTTTTCATACAGGTTGCTGCGCCACAAGACACACCATATCGTACGGCTTCTTTTAAATGGGCATTTTCAGAAAGTTTTAAAACAATGCCAGCAAGCATACAATCGCCAGCACCAGATGTGTTTTTTGCTTCAATTTTGGGGGTTACAAAATATTCTGTAAAATTTTCAGTAATTAACAATGCACCTTCTGAACCTAATGAAATCACGACTGCTTCACATTTTTTTGAATTGATTATTCCAATTCCAATTGCTTTTGCCGTTTCGATATCGATAGTAACAATTCCCGTTAAAATTCCCATTTCTTTCAAATTGGGTTTTATAAGGTAAAGTCCTTCATTAATGGCTAATTGAAGCGGTTCGCCATCGGTATCGAGTATAAATTTTGCATTAATTTGTTTGGCTATTTTTGCCATTTGAGCATAGAAATCTATTGGAACACCTGGCGGTAAATTTCCACTCGCCACTAGGTAAGAAACGTTTTTTTGTTTAGAGATGTAAGTAAGTAAGTCTTGCCATTCGGTATCAAAAATGATGGGTCCTGGAGCATCTAAAATGTAGTGTTTAGAATTTAAATCGTCTCGAATAATAAGACTTTGACGAGTTTCATTTTGAATTTTAAAGGATTCGTACTCTATTTTTTTCTTTTTAAATAATTCCACAAAAAAAGCTCCCAAATGTCCTCCAGAGAGAAATAATGCTTTAGAATATCCTCCAAGTTTTTTTATAGCTCTTGATACCACGATGCCTCCTCCACCGGGTTGCTCTACAACTTCTGGACATTGTAATTTTTGATTTTCGAGCAGTGAGGGAACAAAAAATGTTTTATCAATTGTAGGATTTAATGTTACAGTGATAATAATAGACATATTTTTTTTGAAATTGTTTTAAATAAAAAAAAACTTCACACTACTTAAAATGTGAAGTTTTGATGCGATTATTTTTCTTCTTTTCCTCTTTCGGTTTCATGATTGTCTCCTTTACCGTGTCCTTTTCCATGACCCTTTCCGTTGCCATGTTCCCGCTCGTTATCATTATCGTTATCGTGATGATCGTCTCTTTGCTTGGTATTATCATTGTCATGATAATTTTCGGCATCATTTTTTTTCATCTTTTTCATGTGTTTTGGATATTTCATCATGTGGTCTTTGTGAAATTTGTAAGGTTCGTTGCCTTTATAATCGGTTAAGTACACCACATTACCGCCTTTTAAATTGTAATTACGGTACTGAGCTGGAAGTGCAGCAGAACGAAACCATTTTCCATTGCGCTGATAAATAAATTTTGAGGAAGGTACATCATAATAAGTATCGACATCGGGAAGGTAATAATATTGAACATCAGCAGGTTTTGCCGGAGCCCAAACAGGAGGTTTGCCAAAAGTAACTGTGACTTGAGATTGAGCGTTTAAACCCATAAAGAGAATAACGAGTAATAAAAATTGTAATTTTTTCATGATTAAAGTTTTAGGTTATTAACTAACAGTTTTAAATACCTTACAGGTAGTTGCTATTAGTTATACAAATAAAACTTTTAACGAATCGTTTTGAGTTACATAATTTAGGTTTTGTGTTATAAAGTTATCTAGTTACTTGCTTTGATAGTTATCGTCCCTAATCCGGCGCAATCCATAATTTACAATTCACCATTTACAATTCACAATTATACCCACGTTAGTACTAAAAGCATTCAGCAAATAAAAATTCCGTTTGATGATTTGTATTTTTTTTTATATTTGATAAATAAAGTCTAACGTTTGTCAGACTTATACACCCAAATAAGTGTA
>JACMPO010000020.1 GCA_014377455.1 Flavobacterium sp. | reverse complement strand
CAAAAGGTTTTGTTTTAATAAAAACGACCTATTTTAAGCTTTATACCAATCTAATAAAAACCGAATTGAAAATAGCTGCCTGAAAAATAGCCTGTCTTAAAACGATTATACTAAAGTTTTAAGAAAGGGTTTTTGTAAAAAATTTCAGAAAAAAGAGGGTTTTTTCATAGCCTGACGTCCCGACGCTTCTCGTCAGTTGCGAACTTCGGAACTGTATATTTTCCGCTAAGATAAAAGTTTTTGCGAAAAAAAATGTTGATGTTACCAAAATATTCGCAATTGCGAGAAACGGCTGTTGTGTGCCGTTATTATTCCGTCACTTTAAAATAACGCCTATTATCTATTTCAAAGCAATTCTGTTTACCATCTTCTGATTTGCAAAAATTAAAAGTAGCTTTCTGTTTAGTTCCATTAACTTTTTTGGTCACTAATTTTCCTCCATCAATTGCCCATGAATCAGATAAAGTTGTTATCATACTTCGTTCAATTTTTCCACCAATCAATTCCGTAATGGTTTGAACATTGAATATTATTTGGTTGTCTTCAATTTTGTATGTTCCAGAGATTTTTATTATTCTGTTTAAGCCATTATATCCAGTTGGTGTGAATTCAAATTTATTATTTTCAATAAAAGCATATGTGTCATGATAAGCTGAACTCACTTCATTCGTTCCAACTTGCCAAGTCCCTTTAATTGCATTTTTTTCTTCTACTGATGTTTGGCAAAAAGAACTAATAGAGATAAAAAAAAAGAATATACTTAATAATGTACTTTTCATTATTTGCAGGGTTTTATAATGGCACACAACGCCCGAGGCTTGCCGACAGTTGGGGATTTGGTTAGCCAAATGTATCGATTTAAAACCAAACTTCAAAACACAAAACCAAGTTTCCGATTTGTCAAAAAACCCCAATTGCGGCAAACCTATGTTGTGTGCTGTATTTTTTTCTTTTCAATTTAGCTTTTCAAATTTACATATATTTTCTATTTGTCAGCATTTTTTACGTTTTTTTTGTCGAAAGTTTCAGTTTACGCATTTCAATTTTCAATTTTCGCTTTCAAGTTTCGCTTTCAAGTTTCGCTTGTCAAAAGTCAGATTTTAGTTTGCACAATTTTTTCGGCTTAAATAAATTTCGTATTGCAATTTTCAAGTTTCGCTTTCAACTTTCGCTTGTCAAAGTTAGATTCTGATTTGCAGAATATTTTGTGATTAAAATAATAAAAAAAAAGATTTATATCATTGATTTACAGTTTTTTATTTCACGAAAGGATATAGCTCACAACGACAAGCGCGCTTTGCGAAGGGATTTGCTTTTGCAAAACGCTAGTTAAGCGAAGGGCGCTTGTCGTTAAGCAAAAGATGCGCCTTTTGCTTAACTCATAAATATACGCAACCCTTAAAGTTGAAAATTATCTAAAAGTCTATTATTTAATTTTTTAGCTCCGAATACACAAAAAAACGCAATGCGTTATTTTGTATTCGACTGCTGTTTTTAATTTATTCCTTCAAATATATTAAAAAAATCTTAACAACGTTTCGTCATACCAGCCCCGTTGTTGTTTGTTTTTTTAAATAACCCTCGAAGCCCCGATAACAATTGGAAAAAGAATCTTCGAGGGTT
>JACMPO010000149.1 GCA_014377455.1 Flavobacterium sp. | reverse complement strand
TATGAAAAGTGAAAACAAATTAATTGGTGCAGGTTTATTAACCGCAATTACGGCTTCATTATGCTGTATTACACCAGTTTTGGCTCTAATCGCTGGAACAAGCGGAATTGCTTCAACATTTTCTTGGATAGAACCTTTTAGACTTTATTTGATTGTAATGACAATTTTAGTTCTTGCTTTTGCTTGGTATCAAAAACTAAAACCTCAAAAAGAAATTGACTGTGAATGTGAGACGACTAAAAAACCGAAATTTATTCAGTCAAAAAAGTTTTTAGGAATTGTAACAGTATTTTCAATTGTAATGTTGGCTTTCCCATACTATTCAAAGATTTTTTACCCAAACACAGAAAAGCAAATAATCGTAGTTGACAAATCGGACCTTAAAAAAACGGAATTTAAAATAAGTGGAATGACTTGTGCAAGTTGCGAAGAACACGTAAATCACGAAGTATATAAACTCAACGGAATTGTAAACTCAAAAGCATCTTACGAAAACGGAAATGCAATTATAGAATTTGACAAATCGGAAACGAACGAAACGGAAATTGAGAAAGCAATTAACTCAACAGGTTATAAAGTAACCGACAAAAAAGAAAACTAATGGAAATTCAATTAAAATCAGAAATTACTTGTCCAAACTGCGGATATAAAAAAGTAGAACATATGCCAACAAACGCTTGTCAATTTTTCTATGAATGTGAGAATTGTAAAACGGTATTGAAACCGAAAGAAGGCGATTGTTGTGTATATTGCTCATACGGACGTGTAGCTTGTCCACCAATTCAAGAAAACAAAAATTGTTGTTAGAAAAATAAATAACGAGGTACAACAGCCATTTGGCAAGATTGCGAATTTTGTGGTAAATTCACGTTTACGTTTCGCAATAAATTTTTTCTTTAACGGAAAATAATCGGTTACGAAGTTCGCAACCTAGCCAAGTGGCGAAACGTTGTGTGCTATGTTGCGAGAACACCTAAAAAAAACAAAAAAAACTAAATAATTAATGAAAATATATTCAGCGATACAAATAGGAGATTATCATCAAAATAATTGCGAGGATCATTTGTATATCGGAGAATATGGAAAAAATAAAATTCTTTGCGCTGTAATGGATGGTTGCACAACTGCAATGGAAAGCCATTTTGCTTCAACTTTGGTTGGCAAAATTTTAAAGAAAATTTGCGTTGAAAAAGGTTATAAAGAATTTATTGAGCAAGATTCAAAATCATTAAATATTGAGGAAAACCTGAAATTAATTTTGAAAGATTTATTAAACGAACTTAAAATCGTAAAAAATCAATTGATGATTGACTCAAAGGAACTATTAACAACATTAATAATTTTGTTATTTGACAAAAATAAAGAAAATGGAATAGTATTAGCAATTGGAGATGGATTTGTAAATATTAATGGAGAAATAACTGAATTTGAACAGGATAATAAACCAGATTATTTAGGTTTCCATTTATCCGAAGATTTTGACACATTCTACAATAATCAAAAACAGAAAATTGAATTTAACAAAATAGCAGATTTGAGTATTTCAACCGATGGAATATTTACATTTGAAAAGTTAGCACCAAAAAAATCGCAAGAGGAAATAAACGTAATTGAATATTTAACAAAAGAATTTACAAATTATGAAAAAGCCGAAATGCTGAACCTAAAGTTGAAAACATTAGAAAATGAATTTGGACTAAAACCAACAGACGATTTTTCTATGATTCGTGTAATCAAATAAAAACACAGCACACAACAGCGGTTTGCAGAAATTGCGAGAAATTTGCAAGATTGGTAAATTTTTTTCGCAAGAAATTCTATCTTAGTAGAAAATTATACGGTCACGAAGTCCGCAACTTCTGCAAGCCGCCAAACGTTGTACGTCAGTTTAAAAAGAAAGTTATGAAATCAAATTTTATTTTAATATTTACCTTATTAGGTTTTTTTATTAACGCCCAAGTAATTAACGGTCAAATAATTTCTGAAAGTGAAAAAACACCAATTTCCTACGC
>JACMPO010000148.1 GCA_014377455.1 Flavobacterium sp. | reverse complement strand
TTGTCTTTTTAGTAGTCTTAAAAAATTCAGTTGATTGGATTTGGGGGATTGTAGGGCTTATAACTTTTGCCATTGTGATTATGTTGGCCGTTAGGATTGTGAAGCGGATTCGTGAGAAGAAATAAACTTATATTCAAAGACATTACTGAGCGGTACGATAATTGTTAATGGCACAAAAGAGGAGTGAATAAGTAATTTTGTAAAATATCGACGAAAATATTTACAGCCATTACAACATTCACAACCCTTTTGAAACCCATAGAAGAGCAATTGACTTCTATGTCAGCAAAAATAGACTTAGATAGCGTTTCTAAGAAATTATTTTTCAAAGACTTTACTAAAAAGATTTTATTTTGCTTTATTTATCAAGTAAATTCTCTGCGAAGTCTATCGACAGAGTTACAAACAAATGAAGTTTGTAAGTATTTATCCTTGAAATATACCCCATTTTCAACTTTGAAAGACGGATTCAATCGTTTTGATAGTGTTCATTACAAAAGTATTTTCGAGAATTTAGTCAAGAATATCCCCCTATTCAAAGTCTCATATTTGGAGGAAATGGGGATTTTTAAAGTCATTGATGGTACTTTGTTTCCAACACTCCTTCACATGAGCTGGACAGAGTATCGTCGAAATAAAAATGCCTTTAAACTTCATGTTAGTTTTGAATTAAACCGTATGATACCTACTGAATTTTGGCGTGGAACGGGCAACTCTTGTGAGAGAAGTATGTTCCTCAAAATGATTCAAAGTGGAATCACGTATATTGCTGATAAAGGATATTTTTCGTTTGATTTAGTCCAAAAAGTAATTCAGATAAAGGCTTTCTTTATTCTTAGAGTCAAAGAAAATATACTCTTCGAAAAACAGAAAAAACTCGAAATTGGCTTGAATATGCCGGTTTGTTTTAAAAATGTGAGCGATTCTATTGGTGTTTTTAAAAATGACCCCAATCAAAATAAACTCAGGTTAATTCAGTTTCAAGTTTGGGAGAGCTACTTTATGATTGCTACCAACCGCTTTGATTTATCAACCTTGAACATTATTATTCTGTATGCTTATCGTTGGCAAATTGAACTATTTTTCAAATATCTTAAAAGAACCCTACATGGTATTCATCTGTTGAATCATTCTGAAAATGGCGTAGAAATACAGTTCTATCTAATGATGACTTTGGCTGTTTTACAGCTAAATTTCAAACAAACTTGTCAAGCGGTTCAAAATATTGTTCCTTTTTTTCAAGATTTTCATCAGGCAAGTAAACAAATTCAAGCATTTGGAGGTACTTCTCCATCAGATTGGATTCAAAAAAATGCCAAACCACTATATGTTTTTTGGAAAATATCTAAAAATTGGTTGTTGGTACTTAAAAACTCTTTGACAAAAACTATTGATAATCAATTAGTTATAATGTTTTCAACCGCTTAACAAATAGCGTACCGCTCAGTAATGATTCAAAGACTATTATAATTGCATATTTCAAAAGAAAATGAGAAATTCGTAGCATGAAAATATTGCTAATTGAAGATGAATTTATTTTAGCATCAGAACTTGCTGAAACCCTGGAATTGGAAGGATATGATGTTGTTTTAA
>JACMPO010000147.1 GCA_014377455.1 Flavobacterium sp. | reverse complement strand
CAAGGTTTGTCTATTGTAGAGATGATTTATGATACTAACAATAAGCCAGTCGATTTTCGTTATTTAGAAACAAATTCAGTTTTCAATAAAGAATCTGGTTTAAATAATGTAATTGGTAAAACGATAAAAGAATTAGTTCCTAAAATAGATAATTTTTGGATTGAAATTTATGAAAAAGTCCTATTAACTGGTGAACCGGTAAAATTTACGCAAAAGGCAGATTCAATGAAAAGTTGGTTTGACGTAAATGCCTTTAGGCTAGGAGAAACAGGGAGTAAAAAATTAGCCATATTATTTACCAATGTAACAGAGCAGAAAAAATCTGAGGAATCAATAGCAAAAATTGCATCACATTTTAAACTCGCAACTGATTCTGCAAATGTGGGGATATGGTCTTTAAATGTTCAAAGTCAGGAATTAGAATGGAGTGATATACATAAAACTATGTGGGGATATGATTTAAATCGTATAGATCTTACTTTTTACGATTGGCATGCCATTATTTTAGAAAAAGATAAGGAATTGGCGTTTCAAAGAGTTGAAGATGCTAGGATAAACCATACAGAATATGAGGTTGAATATCGAATTAAAAGAGCAAATGATAATGAAATACGATGGATGAAATCATTTGGGAAATATTATTACGATGAGCTAGGAGAAGCGGTAACCTTAACTGGAATTAGCCTTGATGTAACTGAACAAAAAAGTTTTACAAAAGAATTAGAGAAAAAAGTAACAGAGCGTACTAAAGATTTAGCAATAAAAACAAAACAACTCGAACAAATAAATAAAAAACTAGATAAAAATATTATTGAACTTGAAAACGCAAATGTTGAGCTAAAATCATTTAGTTACATTGCATCTCACGATTTACAGGAGCCTTTGCGAATTATAAGAATGTTTATTCAACGAATTGCTCAAATGGAACGTTTTTCCGATAAAACAGTAACTTATTTTAATTACATTACTGATGCGACTGAACGCATGAGAAATTTAATAATTTCATTAATAGATTTTTCTCGTTTAGACAAAACAGATTTAAAATTAGTTTCTTGCGATTTAAATACAATAGTTGAAGATTCAAAACGAGATTTACAAATTAGTATCGCAGAAAAACAAGCAGTTATTGAGTATGAAAACCTTCCACTTATTTTTGGACATCAAATTCAACTCTCGCAACTGTTTACAAATATTATTAGTAATGCTCTAAAATATAGTAAAGAAACGGTTCAACCTAAAATTGAAATTAAATCAAAAAGAATTAAAGGAAATAAAATTATTAATTCAGAATTACTTGAAGATTTAGAATATTTTGTAATTGAATTTATCGATAACGGAATTGGCTTTGACGAAGAATATTCCTCTAGAATTTTTGAGGCTTTTCAACGTTTACATGGTAAAAATGAATATTCTGGAACAGGTATTGGATTATTTATTGTAAAGAAAATAGTTTCTAATCACAAAGGTGTTATTGATGTTAAAAGTAAAGTAGGGATTGGTTCCACATTCACAATTTACTTCCCTATTTTAACTTCAAGTATGTTGAAATCATCAAAAAAATAGGAAGTAAATAATTTTCAATTTTAGTTGTCATAAGCAATCAATTTAAATCCTGAGAGAATTAAACTTACTCGATTTTAATTTTTTCATTGTAAAATGATTTCATAAAATTTTACCTAAAAATTTTATCGATAATTACATTTCCCTCTTTAATTTATATTTACTTACAATTTTTCTATAAATTAGGATTAGGAAGAAAGTATCCGATTTAACCCCGATACCGCAAAATTGCAATCCATCCCCGCAAAAACTAAATATACACAATTACCTCAATTCGATATTTATTAAAAATCGTTGTGTTATTGATTGCTCTCACGGCTTGAAAAATAAGAGCTTTAGCGTTATACTATATATTTTTCAAATATTTCAATACAAAAAAAAATTGAATCTCACAATGGGGTAAAATCCTTAACTCAATTAGGGTTTCCCCTAATTTTTTGTCAAAAAAGTATTTTAATTTTGCAAAAGTTCTTTGATGATAGTTTGATGCCGCTACAATTTAAGCAGGTTTGTCCCTTGGAAGTTGCAAGAGCAAATCAGACCAGTCTGACAATCCCTTGGAAGTTGCAAGAGCAAATCAAACCAGTCTGACGATCTCTTGTAAGTTGCAAGAGCCAATCAGACCAGTCTGACGTTCCCTTGGAAGTTGCAAGAGCCAATCAGACCAGTCTGACGTTCCCTTGGAGGTTGCAAGAGCAAATCAGACTAGTCTGACGGATAGCAAAATTTTAATTTTTTAACTTTTAATACTTAATATTTATGAAACTGTACACATTTAACCCGAGCGATTTAACGTATTTAGATTCTGGAGAATTTATTGTTCGTTACCTTACTGACGTTACTAACCAAGGTATTGACCTGGCTGTCGATCCTGATTTTAAAACACTTCACACCAGTATCATGGAGCAATCGCCCATTTACAATAAGGCATTAGCACAAATTAGAGCCAAAGCTGAATCGCTAGAGCTACTATTTTTAGACAGTGTTAGAGATAAAAAAATTAGCACACTTCGTACAGCTTTTAATGTTTCTAAAAATAGCGATGAGAAAACTGTTAATGAGGCTTATGGCAAAATAAAAGTAGTATTAAATAAATACAAAGGCGCTGAAAGAGCCAATTTTCCTGCCGAAAGCCTGTTAGTAATCAACCTAATTGCAGAGTTGCGCACAACGACCAACCTTCCTTTTGCTACTTTGTTAAACTTAAAACCGCATATCGATAATTTAGAAGTGGCTAATACTAATTTTGTAACAAAATTTGATAACCGATCTACCGATGTAATTTCTACCGAAACCTTCGATACGAAACAATTGCGAAAAACCATCTTAACAACCTACAAAAACCTTGTAGAATATGCAACGGTAATGGTAAAAGTTAAAAACAATGACTATTACAACACCCTATTAACCACTATCAATTACAGCCGACAGTATTTTGCTACTATCGTTGCGGGTTATGGTGGCGTGAGCGCACCAACGCCTCCAACACCGCCTGTGGTATAATTTTAGAAAGAGGTTGCTTAGTAGTAGGCAACCTCTTT
>JACMPO010000146.1 GCA_014377455.1 Flavobacterium sp. | reverse complement strand
AGCTTTTGCTTTGGTTTTTGTATTTAAATCTTTTTCTAGTTGTGCTGCTTTATCAACAGAACCGGCATAAGTAAAAGCAACTTGAGCGCCCTGTTCTGCAAAAACTTCTGCAATTCCTTTTCCAATTCCTCTTGTTGCGCCAGTTATTAAAACGACTTTACCTTCTAATAGTTTCATTTTTATTTCTTTTCTAAATTTTTATTACAAAAATTAATTAAATAATTTCTTACTTTAAATTTTGTTTTGTCCCCAATACTTGAAAAGCTTTTACAAGCATTTTCAATTTGATTTGTTGCTAAATATGAGATTGCGAGTTTTAAATTCGCATCTTCTATAATTGTATTAAATCTATTTTCTCCAATTTTCAAATTTTTTATCATTTCAAATTCTGAAATTGCTTTTTCAAACTTATTACTGTTATAAAAACCTTCTCCTTTTTCTATTATTTCGTAAAGTTTTCTTTCATCATCACTTTTTAAATCTGACATCCATTTAAGAAAATTAGTTTCCTTTGTAATTAACAAATCCTTTCCATATGGGTTTTGAAAATATTTCTCTCCTTTTAGTAATGCTTCGGCAAATTCTTTATCATATCTTGGATTATGTCCGTCCTTAATAATAATATCTTTTATTTTATTCTTTTTTGTAAGAATATATTCCGCCTTGAAATATAAATCTTCATCATCTTTAGATGAACCTTGATACATGTTTTTTATTAAAAAATCATCAAATGTAATGTCAGATTGGAAATCGGGTTGTGTGATTTCATTTGATATTAACAAAGAGTCCCTATTTTTAAATTCAATTTTTGCTTCAAATTCAGGATATCTTTTAATGAAATCTTCTCGTTTCAAAAAAGCATAAATTTTCTTATCGTTTTCATCCTGCAGTAGCAAATAATCATTCAGGAATTTATAATTTATTTTTCGATATAATGTCTGTATTGTATTATCTATAAAATTTGCATTAAAATTATTTTTGTTAATTTTTATATTTTTTGGTGAGATCTTATAAATCAAATTGGTAGAAAACAAGGGATTATTAATTTCAATATCTTTTCCGTTTTCATAAAAAACTTTATCTAAAATCCACGTTTCTTGCAATTTTTTTTCTTGTCCATAGGATTTAATGACAAAAAACATTGCAAATAGATATAATGATTTCATTTAAATATTATTATTCACCACCAAAACAATTTCACCTTTCAAAGTTTTACTTTTAGAAAACGCAATCAATTCATCGATTTTACCGCGTTTTGTTTCTTCAAATTTCTTAGAAATTTCCCGGCTCAGACTTACTTTGGTTTCATCGCCGAAAAACTCCTTGATCTGCTCTAAGGTTGTGTTTATTTTGTGCGGACTTTCATATAAAACAATGGTTCTTTGTTCTGCGGCCAATTGTTTTAATTTCGTTTGGCGGCCTTTTTTTGCTGGTAAAAATCCCGCAAATAAGAATTCATTGTTTGGCAGTCCTGAAATTACTAGAGCCGGAACAAATGCTGTTGCACCGGGCAAACACTGCATTTCTAAGTTTTCATCAGCAATTGCTTTCGCTAAAAGATAACCCGGATCTGAAATTCCTGGTGTTCCTGCGTCGGTAATTAATGCGATGTTTTGACCACTTTTTAAATCCTCAATTACTTTTTGCGTGTGTTGATGTTCGTTGTGTAAATGATACGATTT
>JACMPO010000019.1 GCA_014377455.1 Flavobacterium sp. | reverse complement strand
GAGTTGTTACACTTTGTACAAGACAAAACCTCGGACTATTATACCCAAAATCAAGACGAAATCAATTATGTGCTGGAAGATGCCGACGAGTATCTCTCTAAAAACATCTATATCATTCCCAAGGAAGCCACTTGGAACTACCTCAAAGAAAATGCTGAGCAAGACAACATCAAAGTCATTATTGACGATGCTTTTGATGTGTTGGACAGCACACTAGCACAATTTCGTCCCGATTTGAAAGGGATTTTGCCGCGCCTTTTCGTGAAAAGCCAATTGTCTCCAAGACAAGTAGGCGGTTTAATCAACCTGTTATCCAACCCGAAACTCTCCCAAAAAGAAAATCCCGAAAGCGATATTCTGGGACGTGTGTATGAATATTACATTGGCAAATTTGCCATTGCCGAAGGTTCCGGTGCCGGACAATTCTTTACCCCGGGAAGTATCGTGCGCTTGATGGTAGAAATGATTGAACCCTATCAAGGCAAAATATTTGACGCTGCTTGCGGCTCGGGTGGAATGTTTGTGCAATCCCTGAAATTCCTCGAATCCCACGGTGGCGACAAAAAGAACATTTCCATTTACGGACAGGAACGTTACGATGGCACGCTGCGTTTGTGCAAGATGAACCTCGCCTTGCGCGATTTGTCTTTTGATGTGAAACTGGGCGACTCCTTGCTGAACGACAAATTCCCCGATTTGAAAGCTGACTTCATCATAGTGAACCCACCGTTTAATGTGAGCCAATGGCATCCCGAAGATTTACCCGAAAACGACCCCCGTCTTTTTGGTCCCAAAGAAGAATTTACCACCGATGGCAGCGCCAATTATATGTGGATGCAAACCTTTTGGAGCCATTTGAGCAACACGGGAACTGCCAGTGTAGTGATGGCAAACGGCGCGATGACCTCGAACAACAAAGGCGAAAAAAACGTAAGGGAATTTATGGTCAACAACCAGATGATAGACTGTATCGTGCGTTTGCCCGACAAACTATTTTTGACCACAGGTATTCCTGCCTGTATTTTCATCCTGAGCAAAAACCGCGATGGCAAAGATGGAAAACATCGTGAACGAACTAACGAAATCCTGTTTATAGACACCAGCAAAATGGGCACGATGGAAAGCCGCAAACTGCGTGTGTTTACCGATGCCGATATCGACAAAGTAGCCGAAACCTACCACGCTTGGCGCAACAATTCCCCTCTTGAGAGGGGTGCCGCAGGCGGGGTATGTTACGCTAACACCGACGGCTACTGCTACGCCGCCACCCTAGCCGAAGTACAAAAACAAGACTACAAACTCACGCCCGGCATTTATGTAGGCACCGAAGAACTAGAAGACGACGGCATTTTGTTTGAAGATAAAATGGCAGGACTCAAAGCGCAACTGCAAGCACAGTTTACCAAAGGGAATGAATTGCAAGGAAGGATATTGGAGAATTTTGGAAAACTATAATTATGTCAAACTACGATTTTTCTACATTAAGTCCTTCAGAATTTGAAGTTCTCGTTTGTGATTTATTAAATTCTCAATTTCGAGAAGAAAATAATGTAGGTAATTTTCAAAGTTTTAAAGACGGAAAAGACGGTGGAATAGATTTATTATATTCAACTCCTTTAAATGATTTTAAAATCGTAGTCCAAATCAAACACTATCTTAAAACTACTTTTGCGAAATTAAAAAATGATTTAGTCAAAAACGAAAAACCCAAAGTTGACAAAATAAACCCTGAGGCCTATATTTTTGTAACCTCTCAAGAATTAAGTGTTGCTAATAAAATAGATATAAAAGAAATTTTCTCTCCACATATAAAATCTTTAGATGATATATGTGGAAAAGAAGACTTAAATTCATTACTAAGAAGATTCCCTTTAGTTCAAGAAAATCATTATAAATTATGGTTTTCAAGCGTAACAGTATTTCAAAAAATCCTTAATTATAAGTTTGAAGGTAGATCGAATGAATTTGATGATGAAAATTTTAGACGAAAAGTTAGATTATTTGTTTTAACAAAGGATTTTTTTAATGCAAAAAGTGTATTAGAAATCAATAAATTTATCATTATAACTGGAGAACCCGGTGTTGGAAAAACATTTCATTCCGAAATGTTAATTTATAACTACATCAAAGAAGATTATGAACTAACTGTTATTTATGATGACATCAAAGAAATTGAACTTAAGTTAAGAAATGATAACTCAAAACAAATTTTTTATTTTGATGATTTTTTAGGACATACACAAGCTGAAATAAATAAATCAAAATCAGCCGAAACTTCATTAATTAAAATTGTTAATAGAATTGAAAAACTAGAAAATAAATATTTAATACTAAATACTAGAAAGTTTATATTAAACACATTTATAGAAGAATCAGAAAGATTTAGAAATTTTAGTCCATTAAGAAGTGAATCAAAAATTGAATTAAATTCATATTCTTTAGGAATAAAGTATAAAATTTTGAGAAACCATTTGTTCGAGTCTGAATTAAAAGAGGAACAAATTTATGAAATAAAAAATAAAGAGGATTTTATCTGTAACCATGATAATTTCACACCGCGTTTAGTAGAATTTTTCACTAATAAACTTTTAGTAGGTGAATTTGACACTAAACAAATTAAAGATTTTATATTAGAGAACCTTGAAAATCCAAAAAGAATATGGGAACACGCTTATTTACAGCAAATATCTGATTATGACAGATTACTTTTGAATACTTTATATTCTTTAAGTGGTAATTCTGACTATAAAAAACTGGAAAAAGCATATAACTCTAGGTTAGATTTTGAAGTTAAAAACAATAATTTTATCAAGCCAATTAATTCTTTTAAAGAAAGTTTAAAAAGACTAAATGATGGTTTTATTCAAATAAACAATGGTTGGTATAATAACATTAGTTTTATAAATCCATCCTTAGAGGATTTCTTGAATTATTTGATAAAAGAAAATCAAAGTGAAATAGAGAGAATTTTATTTTCTGCTTTCTTTTTAGACCAATGGTTTTTCTTTTATAAGCCTATAATTTCTAATGGAAATATTATATCTGAAAAACTGATTGAATATTTTCACCTGAATAATAAACAATATTTTGGAATTAATAAAGAAGAGGATTTAATTTTATCCGCAATATTTATTTATTCATATAAGAAAGATACTAATAGATCCATTGCGTTGATAAATTCCATTCTTGATTGGAGTTTTATATTAGACAATGCTAACACTAGAATTTATTTAATCAAATTTATAAATAATTCAAAGTCTAATTTGGATATAAATAACTGTATTTCCAGACTTAGTAATAAATTATTTTACAATTTAATAATATCTACAGATGATTTATACGACTTAATTGATTTAGTTCTATTATTTAAGAATCATTATGGTTATTCATATATTGATTCTAATGAAAAGTCCAAAAAAAACAAAGATACTGACGAAATGATTCAAGAATTGTATTCACATTTAGAAGATATCTTTAGGCACGAAGTTGAAAATAAATATAATTTTCTAATGAATTCAAAGGATATAGGAGATGCGGAAAGTATAATTTATGAACTTAATAAAAATTATGCTTTAATATATGAAAATCTATTTCCAGAATTTAAAATTGATTTTTCCTATTTAACAAATTATAATTGGGAAAATGTAGCAATTAACAATTCAATTGAAAAAAAACATTTATTCGAGGAAGATTTTGATAATAGTTCCCAGGAAGATTTTGAATATATAGAATATATAAAAGAAGAAAATTATAATAGAGGTATCTATTATTATGATTTAAATACTGATGATTTACCGTTTTAAAATACAATAATAAATGCCCAACAACTGGAATACATATAAACTTTCAAAAGTAACAACAAAAATTGGTAGTGGTTCAACTCCAAGAGGTGGACAAGAAGCCTATAAAACCTCTGGAACTTCTTTAATTAGAAGTCAAAACATCTTGGATTTTACTTTTTCTGCTAATGGTTTGGCTTTTATAGATGATGCTCAGGCTTCAAAACTGAATAATGTTACTTTAGAAGAAGACGATGTTTTATTAAATATTACTGGTGATTCAGTGGCTAGAGTTTGCCAAGTTCCGAAAGAACTTTTACCTGCAAGAGTCAATCAACACGTAGCAATTATTAGAGCCAAGAAAGAAAAACTAAATTCAAGTTTTTTGAAATATTCACTTCTTGAAACTTCTAATAAAAATTCTTTGCTAAATATGGCTAGTGCAGGTGCGACAAGGCAAGCCATCACTAAAAGTATGATTGAAGGGTTTGAAATAAATCTTCCTCCCCTCCAAGAACAACAATCCATCGCCTCCATCCTATCCGCCATAGACGACAAAATAGAAAACAACCTCGCCATCAATAAAACCCTCGAGGAAATGGCAATGGCTTTGTACAAATACTGGTTTGTCGATTTTGGTCCGTTTCAGGACGGCGAATTTGTAGAAAGTGAATTGGGGATGATTCCTAAGGGTTGGGAAGTGAAAAGGTTGGATGATTTAATTAATGTTGCTTCAAAAGGAACAACTCCTAGAATGAAAGATGTTACAGGATTAGAAATAAAAATTCCTTTTTTAAAAGTAAAAGATGTAAATACTGACGGTGAAATTAATACTAATAATATTGATTTGATTCCTGAAGAAATCCATTTAAAAGATTTAAAACGATCTATTCTCTATGAAAATGACTTGTTATTCTCAATTGCAGGAACAATTGGAAGGGTTTCAATTGTAACAAAACATTTAGATAATTCAAATTGCAATCAAGCCCTAGCTTTTATAAGATTAAAAGATAAAGAAAAATTTAAGTCTTTTATTTATTATTGGTTGAAGTCTGATGATATTCAAAATAGAATACAAAATTCAGTAGTACAAGGAGTTCAAGCAAATATTAGTTTGACTGTTTTAAAAGATTTAAAATTACCTATTTCTTCTGATTATGGGATAATTGAAAAATATTCAGATAAAGTAAATTCAATTCTTGAATTGATATTGCAAAATCAAGAAGAAAATAGACTTTTAAGAACACAAAGAGACACGCTATTGCCGCAATTAATTAGTGGTGCTGTGCGGTTAAAGGAGTTTTGGGAGGAATAAAATGAGATTGCCACGCTTCACTGCGTTGCGCTCGCAATGGCAATATAGTATAAAACAAAAGGGCTCTACAGCCCTTTTTATATTTCTTCTAATTGCAACAAGTAGTCTGAAAATTTAATGTTGTCCGACTGGCATATCTTTTCGGTTTCTAGCTCCAACTTGTCTGGAGTAATAAACTCAAAAATATCTTTATAATTCTGCCAACTCAAATCAAATAGCTGGTGTTGTGGGGTGTTGCTTTTTGGCTCTTCAAACGCAATCTTAATCTTATTTATTTTGGAATCGGTTTTCTGAGAAAATAATTGTAACGATTCTTGTATAATATTGGTTTCATACAAATGATTTACAACAGTTTGTTCCCCTAGATTAAAATCAATGGCTTGAATGGCACTAATAGCACCGTTTTTTGTAATCAGTGATATAGGAGTGTCTTTAAGTATTTTTTGAAAATACAAAGGATCAAAGAAAAACTTAATGTCAGCTTTTTCAGCCAGTCCTTCTTTTTCAAGTGCCGGTTTTATTTTCTGTGCAAATGAAAGGCCTTTCTTTTCAATCACTTCAGTAGGTTCACCAATAAAATTCAAATAGTAACTTTCAAACTTTTGTTGCGTAAAATCGAACGGTATTGTAACTGGTTCTGAGAAATTAAGAATGCCATTGTTGTATTTGCTTAAATAAGAAAAATACTCTTTAGAGAAAACTG
>JACMPO010000145.1 GCA_014377455.1 Flavobacterium sp. | reverse complement strand
TTAACGTGAATATTATTTAAGGTTGGAAGTGGTTTTGTGATAGTCATTTTACAATTGATTTTTTGTTAACTGATTTAATTCTTTTAATAAATTCGTAACTTCTTCATTTAATCTAAATTTATTTACCTTTTCTGAAATTTGACTAATAAAGTTTTCTGTTTCATTTCCAGCAAACCACGCTAATCTATCTAATTCAAAATTTGTATCATATGGAGTTCCAAATGAAAAATTTCCTTTATCAGTTATAATATAACCCCCATTTGAAATAGAATTACTTCTCTCAAAGCAATTTACTAATGGTAAAAAATTTGCTGATTTAATTAATTTGTAAATTTCTTCGATGTTAAAGTTACTTGGAGCATACAATGAGAAATTTTCGTTTTCTAACCATAGACTAATTGAGTTTTCTCCAAACTCTTTCAAAAACCATTGAATACTAAAACCACCATTTATTTTAAAATCCCAATAATTTGAAAAATAGTTATTTAAAAATGTATTTCCTAATTCGTCTTTTAATTTTGTAAGCCATTGGTTTCTAATATTGTCTTTCTGATATGTTAAATCTAAAAAAGCATTCCACTTTTCAGATGTGTTTAACATTGATTTTGCTTCTTGTATTAATTCTTGGTTCATAATATATTTGTTAATTCCAAAGTTCTATGTATTGCTTTATGTATTCTCTTAATCTATGATTTTCACTATGAAGTTCGTTAATTGAATTTTTTAGCCAATCTTTTATTTCTTTATCAAATTGCCATATTTTTGCTTTTAGTGGTACGATTTCAGGCAAGTTTTCATCATATTCTTTAGGTCTTAATAAAGAACGTTTTTCAGGAATTTTATATTCCGACGGTGTTAAATAAATTATATGATAATTTTTCTCGGTAATTGGTTTTAATTGTTTTTTGTTTGGTAAATATATCTCTTGATACCAATAACGATAAATTTGATTTTCTTGGTCAATGGCATAATTTGATTTGTTTTCAATTACAATAACTGTATGAGGATTTTCTCTTTTAATTAAAATATCTATCCTACCAATTTCGGCAGTTACAATCCAATTATCATTTTCATAAACTTCAATATCTAATTTTTTAAGGAATGATTTTAAAAATAAATCTCCTTGTCCGTGTTCTGAATTTGGGTTTATTATGTTTGCAATCAAAAAACTATGCATTGTTTCTCCAATTGGAAAGAAAGATAAAGGATTAAATAAAACGCTTTGCGTTTTATTTAATCCTTTTATTTTGTCTTTTTCTGATATAAAATCTGTCAACAAACAATTTATTAAACCAATTGTCTGTTTTATTTTTATATGGTTGTAATTTTCAAAATTTAATAAAATTGTATTATTTAATTTGTTGAATTTGCTTAAATATCTTTCTTTCCAAATTGCTAAATTTGTAAAGATTGGAGATAATATTTCTACTTGTTTGTCTGTCATTTTATAAGCAAATATATGTGGTCAATACGCCAAACTACGACGTTGTGAAAATAATTTAATTTTTATTTTCGGCTGTTATTTATGTTGTCGTTTCAATTTTCAATTTCGCAGGGTAAAGCATAACTTGTGTATAAGCGATAAGAACCTTTTTATATACGCTAAAAAACGGTTAGATTGGCGAATGTTTGCTCCGCTTTATTCATTTTCAAATGTACTTCTTTTAACTGTAAGTTAGCCATTTATAATTTTTTGCAATATTGACGTAAAATTACTCTTCGCATTTCGTTGATGAGTAGGATGTTCTTTTGGAATTGGGTTTCTTGTAGTTCCAGCAACCTCAGCGCTTGGATTTGGTTTTTGTGCTGCTCGTGGTCCTGGAGAATTTCGGTGACTTTTGAAATGAATTCTTTTTTGAATTCCGTAATTCTTAGAAATGGAATTACCGAACCGCAAAGGGACTGGTGCCAGAAGTTGGCTTTCCAAAGGCTGTAAGCGAGCCAGTAGATTGTTTCAGCTTCTCCAGGGTTGGCGAAGTTTATTACAAAACTTTTGGTAAAGGGTTGTTTTTGTGGTTTATCAATGCGTTAATATTGTTTTTTTGGTATTGATGAATTCCGCTTCGCTCCATTTTCCACTGTTCATACCTTTGTTAAGTATGAAGATCTGATTTCCTTTGTAGCTTGTTTTTGGCTGGTCGGTTTTGATAATTAGGCTTGGCATATAGATTTTTTTTAGTGGTGCTAATTGAAATATTCTACACTCATCAGGCGCAGAAAAAGTCCGAAATTTCGAGTTTCGTTGAGGTAGTTCAAGAGGTTTTTAGCCTCTTCTAAAGGCATTTGGAACTGGTAGAGGAACGTATTGCCACCTTTTATGAGTTTGTCCTTCTGGATGCTATATACATAGTCACAGACGTAATCTCCGCCCTCGATGATGTAAAAAACTGGTGCTTTCATAATTGGATTTTTGTTGAAATTCAAACCTTACAAATATTTTTTTT
>JACMPO010000018.1 GCA_014377455.1 Flavobacterium sp. | reverse complement strand
TTTTAAAGGTTTTTTTCTTCCAAAGCAAAATGTTAAAGAAGCCGCAATTGTTACAGGACTAAATGTGTATGGAATCGAAAATGTGCAGGAAGTAATTGATTTCCTGGAAGGAAAAGGAATTCTGGAACCTACAACAATAGACACGAGAGCTGAATTTTACAAGACATTAGATTTTCCTGAATTTGATTTTAGTGATGTCAAAGGACAAGAAAGTATCAAGCGTTGTATGGAAATAGCCGCCGCCGGGGGACATAATATTATTTTGATTGGTCCGCCGGGAGCTGGAAAAACAATGTTAGCAAAACGATTACCCAGTATTTTGCCACCCATGACGTTGCGAGAAGCATTAGAAACTACAAAAATTCATAGTGTCGCCGGAAAACTTAAGGAAGTCGGTTTGATGAATCAACGTCCGTTTAGAAGTCCTCATCATACTATTTCTAAGGAGACAATCAACAATGTGTGGGTATAATTATATACTAAAAATGAAAGTAACAATATCAAACGACTGGAAACGGATAACCATTAATTAAATTCATGAATAACAAATCAAAACTAATGTATAAGATAATAATGGTGGTTGGTATAATCATTATTTTTATTCAAGTGATAATGATATGTAAAAAATTCTAATTGATAAGACTAGCATTTTTTATATAAGAAAATATCCTACTTTAGTAAAAATAAATCTGACTACAATAAAATGACCATCCAACAATATCTTACCAAAGTTGAAACGCTTTACAAAACAGGAAACGCTCGTGAACATTCTTATCGTGGCGATCTACAGAACCTCATCATGGCTATACTTCCAGACATTCTGGTGACCAATGAACCCGCAAGAGTAGCTTGTGGTGCGCCTGACTATGTACTGACCCGTAAAGACGTTCCTGTGGGCTATATTGAAGCAAAAGATATTGGAGTGGACTTAGGTAGCAAAACCCTAAAAGAACAGTTTGAACGCTATAAATTAGGATTGTCAAATCTGGTTTTTACCGATTATATGGATTTTCATTTTTATAAAGATGGAGAACTAACCACGAAAATTGCTATTGCAAAATTGGAAAACGGTACGATTGTACCACAACCCGAAAACTTTGACCAGTTCACACAACTAATAAAGAATTTTGCTGAAACTATTTCGCAAACTATCAAGTCACCAACTAAGTTGGCTCAAATGATGGCGGGAAAAGCAAAGCTAATGGCAGACGTTATTGAGAAGTCATTGAACTATGACGACCAAGAAGGAAAACGCTCCACCATCAAATCACAAATGTTGTCCTTCCAACAAATGTTGATTCACGATATTGATAATAAATCATTTGCCGACATCTATTCTCAAACCATCGCTTATGGCATGTTTGCGGCCCGTTACCACGACCCAACTTTACCGACATTCTCTCGTATGGAAGCCGCAGAGTTAATCCCTAAAAGCAACCCCTTTTTACGTAAGTTATTTCAAGATATAGCGGGGTTTGATTTAGATACAAGGATAACTTGGATAGTTGATGAGTTGGTTAATATTTTCTTAGCTTCGGATGTAGCACTCATTATGAAAAACTTTGGTAAAAGCACCAAACAGGAAGACCCTGTAGTTCACTTTTACGAAACTTTTTTGGGTGAGTACAATCCCGCTTTGCGAAAAGCACGTGGTGTTTGGTACACTCCACAACCCGTAGTGAATTTTATAGTTCGTGCCGTTGATGACATTCTAAAAACTGAGTTCGATTTACCACAAGGTTTGGCCGACACCAGTAAAATAAAAATTAAGAAAAAAGCCGTCACCCAAATTGGTAAAGGAGCAAACTCAAAAATTAAAGAAGTTGAGATAGAACATGAAGTTCATAAAGTTCAAATATTGGACCCAGCCACAGGAACGGGAACTTTTCTAGCTGAAGTGGTGAAACACATCCATAAAAAATTTGAAGGCCAACAAGGTATTTGGAGCAAGTATGTAACCAAAGACCTCATACCACGATTAAATGGTTTTGAATTACTCATGGCGAGTTATGCAATGGCCCATCTAAAAATGGATATGCTGTTAACCGAAACAGGGTACAAACCCACCGATGCACAACGTTTTAAAATATTTTTGACAAATTCGTTAGAAGAACCTTCTGAACAGAATTTTGATTTATTTAATTGGTTAGCTGACGAAGCAAATGAAGCGAATGCTGTTAAAAAGGATGCTCCAGTGATGGCAATTATTGGAAACCCTCCATATAGTGGCGTGTCCGCAAATAACGGAAAATGGATTTCAAATTTAATAGATGTTTACAAAAAAGAACCCAACGGCACTAAACTTAAAGAACAAAATTCAAAATACTTAAATGATGATTATGTTAAGTTTATAAGACTTTCCCAATACCTAATAACCAAAAATGGAGAGGGAGTTTTAGCTTTTATAAGCAACAATGGATATATCGACAACCCCACCTTTAGAGGTATGCGAGCCTCACTAGCTAAATCTTTTACGGATATTTACATAATTGATTTACATGGTAATTCTAAGAAACAAGAAAAAAACATTGACGGAACAGCTGACCAGAATGTCTTTGATATTATGGTTGGAGTTGCCATAATTATTGCAGTAAAGAAAAAAAACTCAAAAGATGAAGCCAAAATTCATCATTTTGATTGTTTAGGTAAAAGAGATTATAAATATCAGTTTCTGAATGAAAATAGTTTAAAAACTATTCCGTTTTCAAATTTCAAACCATCTCTACCATTTTACAATTTTTATACCGTAAACAATGATTTACAGTCGAAATATTATGATTTAATTGCTTTAGAAAATTTATTTTCTATGAATTCAGTTGGCGTTAAATCATCTAGGGATGCTTTATTGGTTACCAATACTAAACAAGATTTAGAGGATAATTTGCATTTTTTTATGGAGAAAAATACTTCTGAAATCGAAAGTAAATATTCAATCAAGTTTAACAAAACATGGGAGCACAAAGCACTAATTGAAAAACTATCTTTAATTAATCTGAAAAATGAAATTCAGAAAATAAGATATAGGCCATTTGACGATATGTTTATTTGTTACAATGATTTTTTAGTTGACAGAACCCGTAAAAAAGTGATGCAAAACCTTGTTAATAAAAGTAATACTGCATTAATTGTTGGAAGACAAGGACAAGCAGTTGCTGGTGACACTTGGAATATCGCATTTGTTTCTGATTGTTTATCAGACATGAATATTTTTGCTCGAGGTGGTGGAATGTCATTTCCTTTATACCTCTATCCAGAAACCAATATACAACAAACAATAGATGACATCAACATAAGAATACCGAACCTCAACACCGTCATAGTAAAACAAATTGCTGACGGATTGGGTATGACTTTCACCAACGAAAAGGAAATAGAAAGTAATGTTTGTTTTGCTAATAGTGATGAGGTCCGTCCAGAGTTTAAGCAAAGTTTTGCTCCAATTGATTTGTTAGATTATATTTATGCTGTTTTACATTCGCCAACTTACCGAGAGAAATACAAAGAGTTTTTAAAGATTGATTTCCCTCGTGTACCACTTCCAACTGATGCAGATCAATTCTGGAAACTGGTTGCTTTGGGTGACGAATTGAGACAAATACATTTACTAGAAAGTCCTATAGTCGAAAAATACATTACTCAATATCCCGAAGACGGTGACAACATTGTGACCAAACCAATTTATAAAAATGGTAACGTTTATGTTAATGAGGAACAGTATTTCGCCAACGTTCCAGAAGTTGCATGGAACTTTTACATCGGTGGCTACCAACCCGCTCAAAAATGGCTCAAAGACCGTAAGACCCGAGAACTAGGGTATGATGATATTTTGCATTACCAAAAAATTATCGTGGCCCTAAGCGAAACGGATAGGATTATGAAGGAAATAGATTTAATTAAGATTTAATCATTATTACCAACATCATCCAAAATATCAGTCAAAACAAAAACAGATTTTCCAGTATCCCATAAAACCTGAACAGAATTTACAAAGACTGCCATAAGCAAGGTTTCTAAAGCAAATTTAATATATTCGCAATAACTTAGCTGATTAAATAAGTTACTATCTATTAAGAGCATAAGCATAACCCCTATAATTATTAAAAAGATTTGCTCTTTCAATGACAATAATAATTGCTTTGTAATTGGCTTAATATTTATTCCAACATGCTTTTCCTTTATCTCTTGTAATTTGGAAACAACCAAACCACAAGTAGCCGTATTGATTGCTAATAAGCCAAGTTGAACAGTTGTTAAATTTGATTTCAAATAAATCAATAAGAAATCTGTCCCAATTAAATGAGAAGTTAAATTGGTAAAAAAAGCTATTACCAAAAAAAGTGAAATGTCTTTTATATAACTCAATTTTATCCTATTATATCTTTCCAGAGTTTAATAATTTGGTCGGGGGAACCTTTAATTTGTATTTCGTCGATTTTTTTTGTAGTTGTCATGTTTTCGGTCTTTACCCTCATTGACATTCCGATAATTTTCATCGAAATATTACCTCCACCTTCGCTAGAATAACTAACTAATCCATCTACTAGTTTATTCTCCTTATTGATATTTTCCAATACTCCCTCTTTTGGAGCATCTAACTTTAAATGGGTTTTATGACTATTTGTACTTTCAATTAACGGCTTAAGCGAATCTTTTATCGTATGAGAAATTTTAGACAAATTAGGCTTTATGATTTCAAAATCAATAGATTTTATTCTACCATCATATTTTCTAACATAGCTCCAAAAAGTATCCGATTGAAACATCTGTTCAAATTCAAGACTTAAGCTGTATGGTAATAAGTACTTATTTAGAATTTTATCCAAAACATTCTTTGAAGCACTTGAAGTTGAAAATGCTTCTGTATTTCTACTAATAGCTATTTTCTGAACTTGAGGGTCGGTATTAATAATAATATAAATATACGGCTCTGTCTTTTCAGGAATTTCAGCAAAATCTCTATAAATCAAAGTTGTTTTTGGATTTGCCAAACGGAACAAATAACTATTACCTTCTGAACTATATAATTCTATTGGTAAATCCTGATTGTTATTTTGTAAATTTTGAACAATTTCATCAAAAAATTGATTCTTTTTTTCAACCAATTCATTATAAGTCATTATTTCATTTTCAAAAAGTGAAATCTGGTTTGTTGTAATTGGTAATAAATGAAATCTGTAAATTTCGAAAATGACAGTTCTATCCATTGGTTAATTTTATAAATTTTGATAAATATACAAACTTGTAAGATTTAAATCAATTTGTTCATAACAAATGTAAAATGTGTCAAAATTGAAATGTATCAAATTAAATCCATAAACCATATTTAATGATACAATTAAACGTATCAATATTATTCTTTGATTTATTTGCATACATAGTTTTTATTTATTATATTTACATTATCAATAGATATAAACTATTAAACATATAAGCCATGCAAAACGCAATTATCATCGCCCGCTGTAGTACAAACGAAGCTCGTCAGGATGTTTCCAGACAAACCCAAGAATTGACCGCAAAGTATGGTAGTCAATTCGAAATTGTTAAAACCTTTGCATACTATCAAAGCGGAACAAAAAATGAAGACAATAATGCAGAAATGTTAGCTTTTGCAATTTCAAACGGCATCCAAAATATTATTGTTTCTGAAATAAGCCGAATATCTCGTAAGGTTGTTAATGTTTTACAATTTATTGAAAAATGCAATAACGAAAAAATAAATGTTGTTATCGAAAATTACAACCTTCACACGCTTAATAATGACAAAACTGTTAATACCATGGTTCAAATGATGCTATCAATCGGGGCCTCTTTTTCGCAAGCTGAATTGGTACAGACTAAGACTCGTTTAAATTCTGGCCGTGAAAAGTTCATTCGTGATGGTGGAAAACTTGGGCGAAAATTAAATTCAAAAAAAGACCCGAAAAAATTCATCGCTGAAAATGCTGAAATTATTAAGTTCATTAAGCAAGGTCAATCGGTCAGGAATATTATGAAACTTACAGGGAAATCTTCTGGAACAGTGCAAAAAATTAAAAAACTTTTAGTGGCATAAAACAAAAACGGTAGCTCAATGGCTACCGTTTATTATTTAATTGGTATCGCTGATACCACACGACCATTTTTATAAATTTTTCGAGCAATTAAAATCGCATGGGCGGCATTCGCCGCTCCTAAAACGAGTTCAGTTTTTTCGCTACCAAAATAAATAACGACTTTATAACTTGTCATTTCGTTCCCAATTTAATCTGCTTTATTTTTTGCATCGCAAAATTAATCTCTTTACGCAGTAGTAAAACCTGTAATTCCTTCTGCATTTCCGTTTTTTTATTTGAATCGAGCTCGACCGAAATCTCCTTTTGCTTAACAGCTATTTTCCCGTTTACATCATTTTTATCCATTTTTTTATAAAATTTTTAAAATTTTATGAGGTTTTTACTTAACATATAGATTGAAATACTGTCAAGTACTATAATCATTGAGATTATAATTTTTATTTTTTTCATAAGCATGATAATGTTGTTACTTTACGTAAGTATTTACATGGTTATTTAGGGGTTCTTTACAAATAATTGTAATTTTCTGGTAAAAAAATTTCTTTAACATATTAATTGTATTTTTGAGATTTATTTTAAAACCCTTAACTAACACGGGATTTCTGCCAGTCATTGTAATTAGTTTTAGCATAGCTTCTGAAAATTATTCGCTAATTTCTCGGTTTCAAACAGAAAATGTAATTCATTATTTTTTTTTAATAAATAATACTCCATCAACAAATGATGGTCATCAAGTATTGCGTGTTCCTCGTAGGTAATCACACTGTAAGTAATAAGCAAATTTTTTAATAATGGATTATGGTCCAAATCGGTAATTGTAAATTCATTCATTTTTTTTAATTTTAAATAATTGTCATTTCACCATTTTTTCGAAAATAGCTGGTTATACTACTATTGTTATTTATTTTTTCAATCTGACTTCTGTAATCTTTTTTAGCTAAATACTTCTCAAGTACTGTAGCTACAGCAACCTCAACATTTTCCTTAAATTCATCAGTGACCGCATGAATATGATTCACCCCACGCTGATCTTGTTCGACCACATAAGCTATATTAGCAGAGGGCAATTGTTCCTTGACTTCGTTAATTAATTGAACATGGTATTTTACATCATAGCTATCTTTAGTATTCCATGATAAACAAGTTTCCCACTTGTGGTTAATTATATTAGTTTGATTCTTTTTATACTTGGGCAAAAATTCAAATATTAAAGTATAGTGAATTTCCCATTCTCTGCCTGAGCGATTCAGTAAAACAGGTATATCCTTATATTTTTCTTTAATTGTTTTCATTCGATATTTTAAACTTCTCTCCGACATTCCCGTCATATTATTTAATTGATTTAGTCGATAATAAATTTTGGATCTTGTACCATTTATTTTATTAATTACATTTCTATGTTCTTCTTTCATACTGATTTATTTGTTTAGTTGATATAGTTAGGACAAGAGTGGTTTTACCCAATTAGTCTATCTATATATAAATATGCACGTAAAACTCAAAAGTCAATTTATTTTAAGATTTGGCCATTTATTTTTATATTAATATTATAATGGGTAATGAAAAAATGTAAAGAAAAAATTTGATTATTTTTCATATCGATAAAAACCCTTGTGTTTACTAGAGCTTACCAGTATTTAAAAAATTATAGAATGAAATGAAGTTGAGGTAAATCGGAAAAGTTGTGATGAAATTAAATTTCAGCAGGTCTAGTAAGAATTTCAAATACCTAAGTAGTTTATTTTAGTATCCATGAATAGGAAGCTGCACCTTTTAATTTGAAGTATAAAATTGTTTTATTAAAATTACCCCCACAATAAAAAATATAGTAATTTATTGTATCTTTCTGAACTAATTAATCTCATGTTATGAAACTAGGTGTTTATTGCAGGATAAGTCGTCTTAAGGATGGTAATGATTTATCTATTGAGGATCAAAAGCAAAAAGGAATTGCTAAATCGGATGAACTAAACCTACCTTTTGAGTTATATATTGATGAAGGTTTGTCAGGAGCAGCCGAAAAAATAAGTGATAGACCAGAATTTGAAAGGTTGCTTGGTGATGTTTCATCAGGGGAATTAACCCACGTGTTTTGTTATGACCAGTCAAGACTTGAAAGAAGTCCTCAAATGAGATTTGTCATTACCGATTTATTCAAAAAGAACAATATTGTTTTCATTACCCAAATGGGAGGTGTTGAAAATTTGGATGATCCACAACAACAGTTTTTTGGTGATCTATTAAGTGTTATCAATAAATTTCACGTAACCACAACCAAGCTAAAGGTTAAATCAGCTTTACGGATAAGGGTTAAAGCGGGTAAAACACGTGGAATTTTACCTTACGGATTTACCAAAGATGAAAATGATGTAATGATTATTGATGAAGTTGAAGCGGTTACTGTTAAAAGGATTTTTGCATTATCATTAGAAGGTATTGGAACTAGAACAATATCTGAAACATTAAATGATGAAGGGGTTTTAACCCGATATAATACAATAGGTAGTGGCACTGTATCAGTTAAAAATAAATATACTGGTATTATATCAACTAGAGAGAAAAAAGACGTTAAATGGGCGCCAAATACCATTACAAACATACTAAAGAACCCTATTTACAAAGGTGAACGTACTTATTCTGGAATATTAACCAAAGTACCAGCTATTTTTGATGCTATATACTGGGATAAGGTTAATTATCATTTACCATTAAACAGAAATAACGCTGGAAAAAAGGTTGAATATCGTTATTTACTCAAAGGATTGTTAAGATGTGGTCTTTGCGGTCGTAATATGTACGGCAAAAAACGACTGGACAAACACGACAATCATTATATGTGTTCTAGTAAAAGAATTAAAGGTGAAAATTGTGGAAATCGATCTATTAACATTGATAAAATAGAATATTTTATTTGGCATCGATTATTTTATGACCACGGTTTACGGGATAAAATGGGTCAAGAATTCTCGTTTGATGTCAAAGAGGTGAATAGGTTGACCGATAAGATCAAACGATTGGACAAAAGAAATGAAATTTTAGGTACTGAACGTAAAAGAGCTATTGAATTGGTAATAAAAGGAATAATTTCTGAAAATGATATTACTGATACTTTAAGAGATATTGATTGTAAGATTCATGAGAATAATATAATCATTGGTGAAAATAAACAAAAGATGTTTGCCTTGGAGTCATCAAATAGAATTATGACGAAGTACGAAAATGAATTTGAAAGCTTTACTAAGGTTACCACATTTGAAAAGAAAAAAGAAATTATAAATGATTTTATAAGTAATATAAACTTAAGTTATTTAGTTGATAAAGGTGAATATAAAATTGATATAAACTTTAAAATCGACTTGCCGAAATCTATTTCTTTGTTAGACAAAAAAGAATCACTTTTTAGGACTTATGATAATGATGAGGAGTACAATAATAATAATTGGAATTATATTACTTCATTACCAACGTATGATCTTTTTAAACCTAAATTATATAAAGATAATAACGATGAGGTTGAAGAATTTAATGATTTTGATGAATATGAAGATTTTGATGAAAATTTTAGTACGGAAAGTGAACTAAATGAAAAAGAATCCAATGAAGATGAAATTACTACTACTGATAATAATGAAACAACTAATAATTTTTCAATTAAAAAAAATATTTTCGACCAAACAATAAATTTAATTAAAGACTTTAATACAAATGGTTTAGAGGTTGATTTATTACCCCTACAATTAATACCATATCCAATGTCGCATTAGTCGGAGGAGGAAGTTATCCGCAACCTGGCGAAATTTCTATGGCCCATAATGGAGTTTTGTTTCTGGATGAATTGCCAGAATTTAAGAGAGATGTCTTGGAAGTGATGCGTCAACCATTGGAAGATAGAGAAGTGACCATTTCCAGAGCAAAATTCACGGTT
>JACMPO010000144.1 GCA_014377455.1 Flavobacterium sp. | reverse complement strand
GCAATGGCAATTTCGAGATTTGCGGAATCTTTGTTTGTTTTTAACCATTCTTTGGTGTTTGCTAAAGTGTAGGTAACCGCTTTAGGAGCTTTTCGAATAGGCGTTTTTTTGACAATTTTAGCGGGTTGTTTTGTGTTTTCAACATCCTTTTTTTTACAAGACAATGAGGTAAGGGCTATTATAATTCCAAGTAGAACAATCGATTTTTTCATAAAGTATTTTATTTACGTAAAAATGATGAAATTATAGTTGTAAATTGTTATATAATTATGGGGAATTGTTGTAGATTTTACGGTTTTTTAGTGAAGAATATTGGTTTTGTCGTGCCGCGCACACAATGAACTCTAACTGTTGGCAATACACTTATTCCCATTCAATTTCATCTCTTTTTTCTTTATTGACTTTAGAGAAAATTTGTTCCGTTAATTCATATTTTTTATCTCCGCACTTTTCCAATTTTGTTCTATGAGCGTACATAAATTGCATTTTATTTTCTACTACAGCGGGTTTGAAAGCAAAATTAAATCCTTCATTTGGAAACATAGTACTTGGGTATAAAATCCCATCAGCATTATTAACAGTTTCGTAAACATAATTTGCAAATGCGGTTGTAATTTTATAGTTATTAAAATTTCCTTCCGATAGTGTTGAGAATTCTTTAGATAAAAATTGAAGTAATTCGCTAACAACTTGTGCCTTTTCGTCATTTTGAGTTTTTACCATATCCTCAAAATCGGTACTCATATTATCAATTTCGGAATGCTTTCCTCTTAAATTTTCATTTGTTAGTAAACTAACCGCTACAATATCTTCTGTCGAAATCCAATATCCAGTTGTTGAATACTCGACCTTTTTATCTTTTTGCTGTCTTGCTATTTGATTAGTTTCTGCAAGAGAAACTAATTCTATATCTGAACAGTAAAATATTGATTGTCCGGGTTCATTCGCACGTCCGAATTTTGTTATTTTTAGAATGTCTTCTATATAGGAAAGTTCATTTACTGTTTTAAATAGTATTTGACTTTCTGTATGAACTCTTGTTCTAATAAATGTTGTTCCTTTTGAATATATAGTAAGAGGCAAAATGAATTCAATTCTATTCAATAAGTTTTTAATATAGATGTAACTTTCAATTGAGATATCATCTTTTGCACTTTTAAGTAAGTGTATAAAATTATTTAGTTCTTTTAAATTGAATTCTTCTATCATTCTGCGTCATTATTCTAATTCCAAAGTTGACACTAAATTAGAATAATATTTAGTGACAAATGGTTTTATTAATTCTTTTGCAAATTTTATATTTGCTTCAACATCTAATTCTATTTTTTCCTTTGGTATATCTAAGCCTGATTTAATAGCTAATTCGTGCAAAGCATCATCGACTTTAAATGTCAATAATTGTTCAGTTAGTTCGGGATATTTAAAACCAAAACCGATATAAGAATAAATGAGCATTTCTGATAAAGTTACTACTACTTCTAAAGGTATTTTATCATTTCCAATTTTAGACAAATCCATTATATTGTTATGATCTAGATTTTGGTTTTTGTAGAATACTTCTAAATGGTGTTTTACAGTTGTATCAACAAATAAACTATGAACATTTTTAGTGTCATTATTTAATTTTTTTTTAATTAATTCAGCCATTTTACTAATTCCATCAATATGTGATTTTAAATCTGCTTTTGAATTACCTAATAATTCTAAAACGAATTCAATTTTATCTTTATACATATAGCCTAATGTAAGACAGTAAACGGATAATATTGAAGATTGATTATAATAATCTTTAAAATACATAAATCTTTTTCCAAAAAGGTTTTTTTTAGAATATGGTGTTATTATTGTCTGAACTAAGTATTGTTTCATATTTATTTTTTTTATTTTTTCATTTTCACTGTTTTAGGTTCAAACTGACTCTTAATTCTTTAGTATCATCCATAAAACAGCTATTATTCAGCTAATATAATCATTAATTTACTGCTAGAATAATATTACTAATATTTTATATGCGGTCACAAATTGTGACCGCACTTTTTAATTTTTATGTCATCACAATTCGTGATTACTTATTTCTTTAAATTCTCTAAGGTCACAAATTGTGACTTTAGAACTAAGGTTTCCTCAAACTATCTTTTTCAATCCTGTTTCCAACCTTCAAAACAATGGGTTTTACCACTCTTTGGGATGGTACTATTTTCTGTTTAATCACCACCGCATCGTTCAAAACAAAAGGCGTTGGCATCATCCAATCGGCTCTTTTTACCATCTGAAAAAGTGGATTACCCATCAAGTCGAAAGAGCTTTCTATTAAATCTAAATTCAAAACACTCGAAGTGGCAATGTTGAATTCTATTTCCAGCGGAAGTTGATCCACGACATAATAGCTCAGCAATTTCTTGCCTTGTCGTTCGTATTTGGAACCTTTTTGCCCCAACAACTTCAAGCCGTTGGCTTTAAAATT
>JACMPO010000001.1 GCA_014377455.1 Flavobacterium sp. | reverse complement strand
CTCTTCGAGATGTTCCGAAGGACAATCTCGAAGTTTAGATAAAAAGGATTTCCAATCCGCTACAAACGAAATCACACTTAGATAAAAATATTAAAACTACAATTAAACAACTATAATCATGCCTTACGAATACAGAGTAAAAGACCAATTTGGCTTGTACTTCATTACAAGCACAGTTCATCAATGGGTGGACGTATTTACCAGAAAAGAGTACGTAGATATTTTATTAGAAAGTTTGCGTTTTTGCCAAAAAGAAAAAGGTTTAAAAATCTATGCTTGGGTCGTAATGAGTAACCATATTCATCTGATTATTCAAAGTGACAAAGTACCTTTAAGCGATATTTTGCGTGATTTTAAGCGGTTTACAGCCACTGCTATTGTTAGGGCTATTGAAAAAAATCCAAAAGAAAGCAGAAAAGGATGGATGCTTTGGCTACTGAAAAAAGAAGACAAAATATGGTTTTGGGAAGAAGGCTATCATGGAGAAGAAATAACGACTCAATCATTCTTTGATACTAAGATGAAATATATTCATCTTAATCCTGTGCGAGCTGGAATAGTGGAAAAAGAAGAAGAATATCAATACAGTAGTTGTGGAGATTGCTATGGCATTAGAAAGGGTTTATTGGAATTAGCTGCTTATTAGTTTGTAGCGGAGGATTGGAAATCCTGTTTATCTAAACTTCGAGACTGTCCTTCGGAACGTCTCGAAGAGCGACGAAATTTTACTCAAATTATTTTAATGAATTACAATTATAGACTTTCATATTAGCCCCTAATATTCTTTGTTGATTACCCTTAAAATAAGGACTGGCAATATTTTTTGAAGAATCTTGTTTCGGATACCAAACATTTCCGATACTGGTAAAAGTATGTATTATATTTTCTGAAGAGATACGGGCGTTAACGTGTTTCCTTAGATTCTCAATTTTTTCAGGAAATTTTTTTCGTAATGAATCAGAATACCACACAAAATAGGGTATGTGACTTATGTATTTGGAAGGATAAGGATAACCATGTTGCGACAAATTTCTACTATCGTCAAATAAATTATCACCATGATCAGATATATAAGTAACAGAAGAATAGGTATTCTGAAGAGCAATCAGTTTAATAGATAAATCAATCACTGCATCGGTATAAAGTATGCTATTGTCATAACTATTGATGATAATATTTTTATTGATATAATCAGACGATTGGGTGAAAATTGATTTATTACTAGGTTTAAATAAATCAAATTCATCGGGATATCTTGCACTGTAATCATAATGACTGCCTAATGTATGCATCACAATGAATTTTTTTTCGGCTGGTTCAGCCAAGATTTTTTTTAGAGCTTCAACCAGTTCCATATCTCGATGAAGGTACTTCGTAGATTTAAAATCGGATAATAAAAGCTTTTTTTTATCGGCTTCTTCTAAATGAATTTTTATGTGTCCCTCATCTATCTGATTCGTAATCCAGTAAGTGGTAAATCCCGCCTCCTTAAATGTACTCACGATACTTTTTTGTTTAAAATGTGTTTCAAAGTGATCTGCACCAACGCCAGTTAAAATTAAAGGAACAGCAAACTCCGTAATAAAACCACCACTGGTGGCATTGGAAAAAGAAAGAAAATTTGTTCTTTGGGATAAAAACGGAGACGTTTTTTTTTTGTAACCATTAATACCCCAATTACCAAACCTTGAACTTTCACCAATTATCAAAAGATACACCTGCGAACCTGAAAGTTTGGTAACTTGTTTAGCTTGAAACGTAAACTTATTTCTTTCATTCTTACTATTATTCATTAATTGATTTTGCTTATAAACTACAACTCCAGCGTAAATAATTGAAGTGGGAAAAACAAAATATAATGTACCTTTCAATTTTTCAAAATAAGAAAATTTTGAAAAACTGGCAAATGGAAGTAAACACAAAATAGAAATTGAGATAATAGAAATAAAAGCAGCTGATTTTACTGAAATTCGGTTTGGCATTTTGAATATTAGCAAAAAATATAAGCTGCAATATACCAAGAGACTACAAACAAAGATTAGGTAATAACCATTCATCAATTCAAGAACTTCACCATAATTCGTATTCATAATCAATAATACTGTTGCATCATTGATTGGCACATTGAAAATAATAATAGAAAGTGCATTGAAAGGTGCTAATAAAATTACTGGTAATAGAATCCATGAGTATAATTTCAGATGTTTTTTGAAGAAAAAAATGGGAAGAAGGAAAAAAGCGTAACAAGCTAATACGTCGATGAAAGCCAACAAGAATTGATGAGTTTTAATAAAAAAAATCAAATCACCCACTGAAATTAATAAAATTATTACATAGAGAAATATAAATGAGGATGATTTTTGGCTTCTCAAATAGTATAAAAATTTCATGTTTTAACGTATTATTTTAATAGTCTATTGAAAATAATAATAACCAAACTAAAATTAAATGTAGCAAAAAATAAGTCAATACTTAGTAACATATATCGCTAAGAAATGATAAATCTTTCAAAATAGGATAATCAACTGTGAGTGCAGTTTATCGTGTTTTTCTACCAAAAATATTGATGGAAGCACCTTGAGAATTAAACGAAAAAATGCTATAAAAATAATTACCCCCGTGGTTGGTGTCGCACCGACCATTGTGCGTCAGCAACATGATCATCAGCAACTTGCCAAATAAATAAAAATAACTTGGCAAGTTGCTGACGCACGATGGATGATGAGGACACATCCACGGGAAGAAGATAGTTTACTGACGAGGAGATAACTTACCATTATCTGTATGCTTCCGCACACTAATCAATCACTTACTTCACAAAATTTTAAGTAATTTAGAACTGTTATCTCAAAGACACAAATAAATAAATTCATAAAACATTTAACCAAAAACAAAAAATCATGAAAAAACTATTCAAAAATCTACCGTTGATACTTTTATGTATTTTATGCTCAACACTGGCAATTTCAGCACAAAGTGTAGAAGGACGTTGGGATATTACCATCACTAAAGGGGATAAAAAAATTCCATCTTGGTTAGAAGTTAATCATTCTGGTGTCAAATACCTCAATGGACGTTTTGTGGGAAGTGGTGGCAGTGCCAGACCTATTTCAAGGGTCTATTTCAAGGATAATAAAATGTCTTTTGCCATTCCGCCACAGTGGGATAAAGAAGATAAAGACCTT
>JACMPO010000143.1 GCA_014377455.1 Flavobacterium sp. | reverse complement strand
AAGCAACATGTCGGAAATTGTAATTGACCAAATTGCAACTGACTAAATTGGTTTGCTCGAATCTGAACAAGTTGAATGAAAATTGGAATTGGCTCAATGGTTTGCTCCAAAATAAAAAAATAAAAACCACACATAACAACGGTCTCGCCTCATTGCTAATTTTTCGTTGCCGAAACATTATCTTCTCGATAAAACTTTTATCTTAGCGGAAACAACGCAGCTCGTTTTGCCGCAACGCAGGCAAGGCCGCGAAACGTTAGCAGAAACCAGCTCGCGAAACCGCATAAAAATAATTATAAAAATAAGTTAAAAATGGGTATTTATACCTAGTTCTAGATAATTTTTTTACTTTAAGTTCGATTTTTAAAAGTTTTCATCAATAACAAACTAAGACTAAGTAAAAATACGCACTATGCTCATTAAAAATTCAGTATAAATACCTAAACAAACATATTTTTTTTTACAATAAATTAGTAAACTGAAACTTTAACATAATGTACAGAAATTCTACATCTAAAGAAAACTGATTTTAAGACCTTTAGACAAAGTTGTTCTTAACAAAAATTAATAATTTAAAACATGACATAATCCACTAAAAAAAGAGAAAGCCGCTACGGGACGCAGCGACTCTCACAGTTAAATAAACAATCTCCTAAAAAAGTTTATCAACCCTACAAAAGTATCAAATTTTACAATTTCTATTGGAGAAAAAATAGAAATCTTCATTAAATAGATTTGATGCTTTTTAAACTACTCTATTCATAAGGAAAGTAATCCTAAAAAGTCAAAAATGTGAAAGTGAAAATTGACTATAAATAATAAAGTAAACGAGTTAACTGAAAATCGAAAGAGTAAGCACCGTATAAAAAATTAAAATATAAAAATCATGAATAAATTTAAATTATTATTTCTCGGTACATTATTGACAATTTTTACTTCAATAATAATTGTTTCTTGTACAAAAGAAAATGAAAACAGTACAATTAATGAAGATCAAATTGCAAAGTCTCTAGTTTTTAAAGAGATAAATTCTCAATCAACTGATGCTCAAAATAGAACTGTTTACACTGGTGTAAATGGCGACAACATAGTTATAGTAAGCTGGACTGAATGGGGACGAGCTAGTAGAGATTGTAGAGGTTGGGGATTATGCAACGCTGATTGGTTTCCTGGAGACAGAGGAGTTAACTATGAAAATGGTAATGGATATGCTACCTATCTTCAAATAGATGATACAACAGGTAAATATTATCTTGAAGTGAAATTAGCTGCAGAATCTACAATACCTGAAAATCTTTTAGATTTGAAAATTGATGCTGATTTCGAACTTGATACAACATTAGAAATTGGTCAAAAGTTAATATTCAAACAAGGTACTTATCACTTTGATAGTACTTTAGGTGAATTTGGTGGTATTAAAATCATTTTAGAGTAAAAACAAAAAAGAGATAGCGATTAAATCGCTATCTCTTTTAATCCCTTCAAATATGAAAAAACAGATAGTCTTCTTCCTTTTTTTTACAATTAATTTTAGTTATTGTCAAGAACAAAAAAATATTTTTGAAAAATTACCTAACAATATAGATAACCTAAGTGAATTAAATATAAATGATAGTATTATTAAAATATATATAACTGACATAATACAAATTAAAACCTTAATCCAAAAGTCGAAAAAAAAATATAAAGTGATTTACTTTTTCTCTCCTTCGTGTCATTCTTGTATGGAAACTTTTCCAGAAATTAGTAAATATCTAATTGAGAAAGAAAAGTATTTCGATTTTTTTATTGTTTCGGGACATAGGTATACCAATGTTCCTTTAATAAATAAATATTTATCTAGTCAATTTTATTATAGACCAGTCTTTATAATTGACACAGAAAAATATGGTAACAAATCAAATCCATTTAAACGTTTAGATCTCGTTACTCAGGAAATGTGTCCAAAATGTGACTATGAGAAAATGGGTTTTTCAGCATATTTTGTTCTAGATGAAAATAGTGAAATTATACTAAATACTAATTGGGAAAATGAAAATATTGAAAAAATTACAAAATTAAAAAGTATTCCAATAGATTGAGATATAATTTATTTAAAATGAAAGTTTTCTCGTTATTGATTATCAAAGTTTAAATGGCTTCTGCTAACAAATGCTAAAACTCATGGCTAGTTTTCGGTAAATTGTTCGTTTTTTTTCCTATTTTCGTTTTGCGCTAATGGAAAAATCTCGGTCGCCAAGTCGCCACGAGTTCTAGCATCGACCGTTAGCAGATATTTAAAAAAACTCGATGAAATTCAAAAATATACTTTTTAAAAGACAATTTGAAATTATAAGTTCATTAGAAACAGAAGGAATAATAGCAAATCTTAAATTAATAACTTATAAATATAATAGCAATCAATTTGAGAACAATCAATTTGAAGGCAAAATAGAAAGCGATAATTTTAAAATATTACCAATTTTTGATTTTGGTCCTAGAGAACAATTAAGACCCGAAATCAATGGAATAATAAAAAATAGAGTAATTAAATTGGAATTCAAAATTCCAAACTTGGTTTTATATTTATTAATCTTATTTATAAACTTTTGCATTGTAATTTATTTATTTGTCAAGCCAATAAAAAACGAAAGTTTCTTGACTTGGAAATTTTTCTTATTTATAATTATTTTTGCATTCTTAATGTTTTGTATCTATCTAAATGTGAAAATCAAAAAATCAATTAAAATTTTATCGAGAACGTTGGAAGGAAATGAAAAAAACATCTGCTAACACGCGCTACAAGCGATTTGGGTATTTGGCTTAATTTGAAATTAGTTTTGTATTTGGAAGTTTTGGCTTATCCGAAAATTAACGCTAATTTAGTCCCAAACCGCGTTTAGCGCGAGAACGTT
>JACMPO010000142.1 GCA_014377455.1 Flavobacterium sp. | reverse complement strand
TTTTATCCTTTGATAATTTTGAATGTTGAGCTATCGTTATTACTATACACTTTAATAAAATATACTCCGTTTGATAGTCCAGATAAGTCCAATTGAATTTCCTGATTGTTTCCCATTTTTGAACTTATTTTTTGCCCCAAAACGCTTATAACATCTACAGAATCTATAATTGATGCGTTAGAAATTGTTATAGTATTTTTTGCAGGATTAGGAAAATAATGCAATTCCTTAAAAGTGAAGCTTTGATTGGATAAAGGAACTGGATCAAATTTAGCTAGATAAAAATTACTAGCTTCCTGATATAAATTAGGGTTGGTGTTGGGTAAATTATTCCAAGAGGGCTGAAAACTTCCTGCTGTAGCAATATTATTTTCGCTTGCTGTTTCGCCTGCTATGTAAAACGTACCCGAATTATTTATGAGTACGGTTGTGTGTGGAAAGCTAATATCAGAATCGTTTCCAGATATTTCATTTTTATTGCCACCATAATAAGTGCCCCATGTTTTATTACCTGCAAAGTCAAATTTTGCTACAAATGCATCATATAAATATTGAACGGGACTACTAGAAAGGGGTGTACTCAATGTATTTTGAAAACCATTAGAAGTGCTAATACCGTCGGGACTTTTAGTAGATCCAGCAATAAAAATCCCACTATTTTTAATATCAATATTATTTATACGGTCTTCCAGACTCCCACCACAATACGTTCCCCAAATACGGTTGCCGTTTAAATCAAATTTTGTTAAATATGCATCATATCCATCTCGAGTGTCAGTGCCATTAAAAACAAAACCAGATTTTACAGATTGATAGGCACCAGGTGTTGCAATGCCTGTTGCCGCATTAGTTATTCCAGTAAAATAGATGTAGTTATCATATTACATAATGTCATCGACAATAGTAGAAGCTAAGTTATTGTTTAATGCATAATAGGTACTCCAGATTCGCTGCCCGCTAGGGTTAAATTTGCTAATAAAACAAGAACTATTCATATCAGTATGCGGATAATCGGCATCGTTTTGAAAGCATCCTACAGTAGCATAATTATTAAAAGTATAAAGATGGATATTTCCTGCAACATATAAATTGCCCGTAGCATCTGTCGTAATGTTTAATTTTGGATATCTAAGAAGTGTAACTGCACCCCACAAATTATCATAACCCTAATAAGTACCCCAAATTTTTACGCCTTGAGTTGTGTATTTAAAAATAAAGTAATTAAAACAATTAGCATAATTAATAAAGGTTGATTGAAAAGCGTTTGCTGTAGCTACACTGTTTACATTATAAGTGCCACCAGACATATACATCGCATCGTTTTCATCAAAAATAATTTTAGTTACAATTCCAGGAATAAATTTACCCCATTGTTGTAGGCCCGAACTCGAAAATTTTGTCAAAAAAGAAGAAAGACCATTATTATTTAATTCAAAATCTACAGGCTCCGTAACTATTCCTTGACCTGTAAAGCCACCGATAGGAACAACAGTATGTGCACAAAAACCACCCAAATACAGATTATTATTTGAATCTATGGCTATTGCATTTAATGAATTAAAACTAGTTGTGTTTAAGGTATCTAAAAAAGTGCTCCATAAAACAGTCCCTTGAGGTGAAAATTTTACAATTATAAAAGAACCATTACCACAAGATTGTAAATGGGCACCACTTGTGGCATAGCTGTCTTGATATGTGCTCGAGAGGTCCCCAAGTTTAATAACAATTCCAGCTATAAATATTTCCATCATGGTCGAGAATACTTTTTTGCATTACAAAGTCGTTACATCCAAAATAGGTTCCCCACATGCGTTGGTAATTAGTTTGGGAAAACGAAAATATTGAGGTGAAAATAAAAAAAAGGTAAATTTTTTTCATAATTAAAATGTTAAATCGGCAACTTAAACAAGTATAAATTGCCGATTTATGATTTTATTGAATATTTAAATGAAGAAAGTAATCATTTCCTAACTAATTCAAAATTAAATATTTATTTAACTATATTTTAAAATTGAATGTTAATTTATTAACAATTTATAAACTCATCCTTTCAAAAACAAAAGTTTACTAGCATAATCGATAATTGCTTTGCCAGAAAGTAAAACATCGGCACCAATAATTCCGTCAACAGGTTTTGCATTGTGTTGTAACAAGGCTTCATTAACATGTGATAAATCAAAAATAATAACAGGATATTTTTTCATTTTCCAACTTCCTAGTTGTAATAAATTATTTTTTGCAATTTGGGTTTTTATACCTGTAGCACCTGCACCTGAAGCTTTTGTACTGCAATTTTGAGCTTTTAACTTAAATTTTTCAATGCTTTCTGTACCTACACAACTTGAACTTGCACCTGTGTCGAGAATAAATTTTCCTTCAATTCCATTTATTTTTGCTTTTAAGAGTAAATGTTGTGTTTTAGAAATTTTAAACGATAATTTTTTGTAGCTATCTTTTTTTAATATTTTTTGAAAATCGAGCATTTTTAATAAATTTATATGACAAAAATAGGGCAATAAAACCTCCAAAAATAAAAAGTATCCAAAAATAATTTGTTGGTTTCTCCTCGTCCAAAGTGCCATAATATACAAAAGCACTCCAGTAATAGGGCGATTTTTTTGAGTTTGAAATAGTATTATCACTCAAATAATCTAATTTTGATTGATGATTGGATTCAAAATAAGACATTTGTTTTGCGCAATTTTTATAGAATTTTTCCATTAAAACAGAAGTGGTATAATCGTTCACTTTCCATAGTGAAAATAATAAATTTTGTGCACCAGCCATTTGAAAACCTCTCGAAATACTCAGGGCACCTTCTTGAGAATACAGTTTTCCCAAACCCGTTTCGCACGCACTCAAAACTACTAGACTGGCTTTTATATCTAAATTATACAGTTCTGAATAGGCAATTTCTTGATCGTAAAACTTAATGCTTGCGGGGTTTTCAACACTTCCTGACGAACCGTGTGTGGACAAATGTAAAATATCATAATTGGAAGCATCTTTTTTGAAATTAGCAAAAGTAGCGGTCGAACCCACAAGGAATTTTCCCGTAAAGTTGTCTTGAATGGCTTTCAATTCGGTTTTAGAATAAGTGAGTTCTAAAGGAGAATTTTCAAATATTGGAAACATTCCTAAAACCTGTGGATTGTTTTTTTCTACTGGTTTTGAATCTAAATAAAATAAAGCCGAGTTGAAATATCCTATCGTAAACGATTTTACTAAATAGTTTATTTTAGCAAAATTAGTGGTTGTGCTTTCTTGTGTTATCAAGGCTTCAAATGGTAAAAAATGTAAAATACCATCGGGTAAAATCACTAATTTTTGATAAAAATTAGAGTTTGGCAAACCCAGCATTTTATAGACTTTAAATCCGGTTTTGGTATATTCATCAACATTATTTGTAATGGCATCTGAAACACCAAAAAAGTCAATAAATTTTCGAATTTCTAATTTGGATTGATCGTTATAAATTGCACTTTTAAGCGAAATTCTATTCTTTTCTACTGTAAAAATGTAGTACGTTTTATCTCCTAAAAAATAAGAAACTAGCATTGCTTTTTGACTTTCCAGTTTTGCAAATAAATCTTTTAAATTAAATGTAGCATCACCTGTTGATTTGTTATTTTTACTATTTGATTTCAGTAAAAGCATTAGTTCATTTTGCTTTTTAATAGCTTTATTTATTATAGAAATCGAGGCATTTTCTTGTTTTTCTTGCTCTTTAATAATGATGGTATTTTGATTTTGAAGTTGGGTTTTAATCAGTTTTTCATCGCGCGAAAGTGATAAATTATTACTAACGTTTGCTTTTAAAACACTTGCTTTTTGTGTTTCAGCTAATTGGAATGCCTTTTCTAAATAGCTAATTTTATGTTCACTTTTGTACAATTCATTATAACTAAAAATACATTTTTCAGTTCGATTCCTAGAGGCTAATTGAGTTACAATTTTTGAATTTTCGTAAACTAATAGCGATTGCAACAAATCCTCTATAGTAAATGAAAAAGTAAAACATTCCAATGCTTTTTTAGATTTATTTTGGGTTAAATAAATGGTTCCTTGCAAGTCAAAAGCATCTATTAATAGAGTTTCGGCATAGACTTGATTTGTAGTAGGCAAACTATTTTTAGAAGGATTATAAGATGTAATTAAGGTTTTAAAAACGTTTTTAATGGCTTCAGTTGATTTTTCAAATTGATTGGTGTTGAAATGTAAGTTGGCTTCGTCTAAATAGAATTTTGCTTTGCTTCGAATTGTATTTTTAGGGTTTTCTAAAAACAGTTTTTTTGATTTTTCAAAGCCTTTAAAATCATTATTCAAAAGTGCCAAATTCCGATAAGAATTTGATAAATACGCTGTTTCATCCTGACTTTCTAAAAGAGTAATCGAAGTTTGAAAAGCCTTCTTTGCCTGATAAACATTGTGATTTGAAACGTAACAGTTTCCTAAATTATTCCACAATCTACCTTTTTGAGAAGCTGAAAATTTTTCGGCAACAATGGTTTTTACGAGTAAATCTATTGCTTCTTGTACCTTCCCCGAACTTACATAAACAGCGGTTAAATTAAGTAAAGCTGCAAATTTTTGATCACTATTGTTATCAATTGCAGCATTGTAAAAATAGTGTTTTATGGTATTCTCAGCATTTTCATAATCGCCAATAATGGTATATAAATTACCTAAAGGTTTTTGACAAAATTCAATGATATCATAGCCTTTCAACTTATTTGTATCAAATATTTGCCAAGCTTTTTCATAATTTAAAATTGCTTTTTGTGTTTGCCCAAACTGATTTTCATAGTAGGCACAATTGCATTTTAAATACACAAATGCAAGAAGTTCGTTTTGGTTTTTGGTTTTATTAAAAGCAGCTGTATTTGCGGTAACAAATTCTTCCAGTTTATTTAAATTTTCACGAGTTGGATTTGCAATAACAACATCTGTTTGCTGGTAAGATTTGTCTATTAAATTGCTGTTTTCTTTTTGAGAAAAAATTAGTTGTGAAAATAAAATCAGGAGTAATGTTTGTCGCATAGATTAAAATTTCCAAATGCCATACAACTGCAAATAGTTAAAATTTTTTTTGAAATTCACCACATAGCGTGCGCCAATACTTGGACCAATTCTGGAAACTCCTGCAGTTAGATCAAATAATACGCCACCGTTAAAATTTTTAAAACTACCTGATGTTTCTGATGAATTTTGTGTTGAAGTTACTAAAAAAGTTGTTGTTGTATTCTCGTATTGATTGATAGTTTGATTTGTATATTGTTTTTCAGATAGGTTAATATTGCCTTGAATTCCCGTACCAACACCAATAAAATTATTTAAATTATAGCGTACTAAAATTGGAATTTCTAGATTGATATTTTTAAAATGGGTTTGTGAAAACGTTTGTTCGAGTTGTAAAGTTCCATTTGGTGGTGTTTGAAATTGACCTGTTCTTTCAGTTTCGATTATTTTTCCATCATAGGAATTAAAACTATTTTGCAGTTCTGCTTGACAATACCATTTATATGATTTGTAGGGAGACAAGGTTGTGGCAACAAAATAACTTTTAGAATTATCAAGACTAGAATAAATATTGCAACCTGCTTTTGCACCAATGGAAATCCCAGTTTTAAACTTTGTCACAGCGTAATTTGTAATTACAGGTTCATTTTTATCAAATATTATGGCTGTTTTGCTTTTGGTTTTTATCTTATGAAAATTCTTTGCAAACTTCATCGAATATTTTACATATCCTTTGGTAGAGTCTATTTCCTTTACATTTTTTTGATTGCTTCCTGGAATGTAAATATTTTTAAATGTAAAATATATTTGATCTTTTTTAATAATAGTATCCAGACAACTTGTGGTGGTAATTTCGCCTTTTGGACAGATAGGACATTTGGGGTAACTATCAACAATTTGTAGTGTTTTTTTATCAAACATCTCGGGAATATCGGTCTCTAACCGAATCATTTTTGCTGGACCTTCACCATTATTTTGAAATCGAGTTTTGAAATTTATGGTTGTTAATCTTACTGTTCTGTAATTCATAGAAGTGGCATTACTCGACATTTTATTTGGGTCGTGTGAGGTTACAATTTCCATTTCAAGCGTTCGTTTTTTATGAGATTTATAGTTTCTGTCGGGCACATAAATTCCTCTCATTTTTACAGTTGCGCTGGTATCTTTTATCATTTCTGGAGTAGTTTTAAAACTAAAAAAAACATTGCGCGTTTCACTGGGATTCATTCCATCAAATTCTAAAATTTTAAAATTATAAAATAACGATTTACTTTCGGCTAAGGTCATTTCAAGATTTTCATCGTCAGATAAAAAGGAATTTGAAAACGATGGATAATTATTGGAAGAAGCAAGATTTCGGTAATTAGAATTGTAATCTCCAACGGATGCAACACTTGTGTTTACTTCTTTTTCGCCAAAATGAGTTCGAGTTTCCAGCAATTCAAAATTTTTGTTTTTAAATTCTTTATCATTGTAAAACAGATATAATTTTCCGTTAGAAACATAGTTTAAAACATTTTGATAACTCATTACAATAACAAGTTCTTCATCTGGAATAGGCTCTCGAGAGAATTGAAGTTGATAGCCTTCCAGTTTTTCTAATGAGGCAATTTCGTCAGCCTTTTCATTTAAAATTTCATTTACGGCAACTATTTTTGGACGCGTAGATGGTGGCTTTCCATTGTCATAATTATTGGTTAATGATAAGTTTACTTTGTAATTTCCTTTCTTTTTATACACTTTTTTAGGTTCTTTTTCTTTGCTGTAACTGCCATCGCCAAATTCCCAAAAGTTGGTAAAATTTGCAGGTGGAGCTCCTAAAACTTGAATCAATGGTGGATTTTGAGATCTGAAAGTAATTACATTTGCGTTTTTTTCAAAGCTTATTGTTGCCTTTCTAGTTGTAGTATCTTTGATTTTATTTTGTGAGAAGGCACATGAAATAAACAGAAAAAAGATTAAATGATATAACTTTTTCATGGTCAGTGGTTTTGGTTAGAATTATAAAAATAACAAAAAGCGATGAACAAATCATCGCTTTTAATAAAAATAATAAACCTAACAATTTTTTTAAGGTAAGGCATTGATTGCTGCTTCTAGTTGAGCCTGATTTCCTAGTGAAGTTTCTGCTAAAGTAAAATTATAAATATCACCCATTTGAACTGTAAAAGCCTTGATTGCATATCTCCATTGTCCATTATCTTCTGTTACAAATATGGCATGACAAGCCAATCCTACTGGAATTTGTCCGTAATGTTCTGAAAATTGTTGAGTTGCAGTTAAATACCGATCAAATTTTGCTAATTGTGTTCCAAGTCCATCATAATGTAAATAGATAGCACAATTTGAATCGTTATACCCAGCAGGGACTGTTGCAAGAAGTAAGGTTTTTGGACCGGTATTGCCTGCAAATCTGTCAACATTTGTCCATCCAAATCCTGTAAAACCTACATTATATGAATTACTGGAACCTTGTGGTCCACCAAAATCTATGCCTCCTGCTGCTCCTGGAGTTGGTATCCAAGCTAACATATTTGCACCAGTAGTTGGGGCTTGACCTGTCCAAAGTTGCATTCCGGTATCGGGTGTAGTTCCTGTTAATGTTGCTGGAATTTTTACCTGAACTGGTGTTACAGTTGTCAAATCAACTCCTCCTTGACGTGCTTGAATGTAATATTCACCGCCAGATTTCATTGCTTCCATTTGTCCGTTTCCATTTAATCCCATCGTGGTTTTATCTGCGGTAAGCATTTTCCCACCATCAAAAACTTCTGCATATTCTACAGTTACAGTTCCAGTAACTGGATTTCCATTTTTCCGCAATCCGGCACCATCAATTTTTATGGTAACACCTTTGGCGGAGGTAAGAGTTGTAATACCACTTTCTGCAGTTAAAGTAAAGTTTTGTGTTATGCTTGCTAAAGCTGTTTGTTGAAGGTTAGCAAAAGCTTGTGCAGTTGGCGCAGTATTGTTTGGTGTTTCTGACGATTCTGTTGAGCAACTAACTAATGAAATAACTGTTGCCAATGCTACTAAAGTTTTTTTTAAATTTTTCATGTTTTCTAATTTTTAAAAGTTGTTGATTTTATGTTTTTTTAATCTGAACTCATTTCAGATTCTGTTGTTATATCAACTGGGATAAATATTTGTTACCCCAGTTTTTAATTTATTTTTATTTTTTATTGAAATACAATATCAATGTATGGGATTCCATAGTTTGGCACTGGTCCACCTGTTCCGTAAAAATTTGAAGCCAATATTTTTAAATCACCATTATTAACAGGATACGGTACTGGTCCTGAATTGAATCGGCATATTCTTCCAATTGTGTTTCCTATATTACCCAAATAGTTTGAGGCAATTCTTCTTATTTTATAGGTGTCTGTTGTGTTTAAAGGCGTTGGAGTTATAGACACATAATCAGTATATGCCGAGTTAAATATATGATTTCCAGTATAAACAGGCATGCTTGTTGTTACATCATAAATTTCGATTGTATAAGGAATTGAACCTGCATATAGGTTTGCATTTCCCTGATAACCGATACTACAAACCGTTCGATTAGTATTAACTTTAAATGTATATTCGTGAGTTACTAAATCCATTGTCAAATAATTGTCATATAAAATATTACTTGCTAGGGTGTTTGTGTAAATTTGCTGAAAATCGGTATTTACATTATTACAACTAGTTGCCGGCATAGGTGTAGGCGATGAAGGCGACGAACAACCTACCGATGTAGATAATATTCCAAATATAAATCCCAATGTTGCTAATTTCCCTAAAGTGTTTTTTAAATTTTTCATGATTTCTAAGTTTAAATTTATTATATTAAATTGCTTGATTTTGAATTTGTTACATCTAATTTACAAATTATTTTTTAAAGTCTGCGCTTTGTATGATTTTATAGTTTAATACATCTCCAGTGCTTACTAATTCGATCATTCTTTTGGCTTGACTTTCTGAGTTTGAAAATCCTTTAGCCGTTCCGTGGCTTGTGGTTACTTCCCAGAAGAATAATCTTACTTTATCTGAAGCTACAGTATCTTTTACTTCAAAATAGCTTTCAATTTTTCGTTCTAATAAAACTTCGCCTACAGTTACTAATTTGATCATTTTTTGAGCTTCTTCTAATGAGTTTGCGGTTCCTGAATAATTTCCGGTGTTTGTTTTTACATTCCAATCATAAACTTCTGTTATTTGATCTCTTGATAATGTAGTAGTTGTTTGGATTGTGTTTGAAGTGGTTACTTCAGTAGCATTTATATTTGAAAATGATAATGCTAAGATTGCTAATGTTACGATTGTTTTGTTCATGATTTCTAAGTTTTAATTATTAATGTTTTTGTTTTCTGTAGTTATATCAATTCGGTTTCAAATTTGTTACCCCTATTATTTAAATTTATTTTTCGGATAATTTATTTTCATTAATTGAAGAACTTTCATCACTATATTATTACTATATTAAAATTGTTACCCCTTGAGTTGCATTTATTTTAAATCATATTAAATTCCTTTATATTTTTTTTACATTAGCCATCAAATTAGCTACTTATGAGTAATAAAAATTTACATCCTGACCAATTGTATATTGATGGATTATTACAAAATAACTCAACCATTATTCAATCTATTTATAAAAAGTTTGTTCCTAAGGTAAAATATTACATTAGAAATAATTCTGGCAACGATGATCAAGCACAAGATGTAGTTCAAGAAGTCTTGATTGCAATTTATAATCAAGCTAAAACAAAAGAGTTGAACTTAACATGCCCGTTTGATGCTTATTTTTTCTTATTGTGCAAACGACGCTGGTTAAACGAAATTAAAAAATCATCAAATAAAGAGGTAACAATTGATGATGATAAAGTATCTACAGATAGTAACGTTCAAGAAACAGTATTTGAAACCGAAGTTTTTGACCAAAAACAGACTCTATTTGATGAGATGTTTCAAAAACTTGGTGAAAAATGTCAGGAAGTTTTAAAATTGAGTTTTGTAACTAAAACAATGGAAGAAGTTGCTGAAAAACTGAATGTTACTTACGGTTATGTTCGCAAAAAAAAATCGCTTTGCACAGGACAATTAACTGAAATGATTCAACAAGCACCACGATTTCAATCTGTAAAATATTAAGTCATGAACGAAGAAAACTACATAGCATTTGAAGATTATCTCAATAACGAAATGCAACCCGAAGCAAAAATTGACTTTGAAAATAAGTTGCAATCTGATAATGATTTCAAGCAAAATTTTGAAGTTTACAAAGAAACAACTTCATTTTTAGAAACTAAATTTGATCCCGCCACTTTTGATTTTAAACAAAATTTGAAATCAATTTCACAAAATTCCTTTTCAGAAAATAATGAAGTAATAGCAAATGAAAAAACTATAAAAGTTATTGCTTTTAAACCTTGGCAATATGCTGTTGCTGCATGCGTAACATTATTTATTGGGAGTTTATTTTTTATGCAAAATTCAAATCCAAATTATACCGATTTTAATCAACATGAAGAGGCTTATTTAACAGAGCGTGGTGCTACCAGCAAAAATCTGAAAGAAGCGCAAGATGCTTTTAATGCAAAAAAATATGAGGTAGCTTTGCCATTATTTGAGTCAGTTTTAAAAGTGGATTCTCGACCAGAAGTTCAGTATTTTTATGGAATTTGCTTGTTAGAAAGCAATAAAATCAATCAGGCGAATGTTATTTTTCAGAAATTAAAATTTGGAAAATCTATTTACAGAAATAAAGCAATTTGGAATTTGGCTTTAGCGCAGTTGAAACAAAAAAACTATAAAGTGTGTAAAGAAATTTTGCTTTCCATTCCAAAAGATTATGAAGAATATGATAAGGTGGAAAAATTATTGAAAAAATTGAATTGAGATTTTACTATAAATCTAAATATATTAAACACAAAAGCCACAAGTTAAGCCTCTAACTTTTGTGGCTTTTGTGTTTAATTTTCAAGCAAAACATTACTTTTGTAACAAAGAGATCCCAAATGATTTTTACTGATACACACACCCATTTATATAGCGAAGAATTTGAAAATGACCGAGCAGAAATGATTCAACGTGCCATCGATGCTGGAGTTTCACGGTTTTTTATTCCATCTATTGATTCCTCATACACTCAAAAAATGTATGACTTACAAATTCAGTTTCCAGAAAATATTTTTTTGATGATGGGTTTGCACCCGTGTTATGTAAAAGATAATTATCTCGAAGAATTGGCTCATGTTGAAACGCAGTTAGCCACAAATAAATTTTGTGCTGTTGGGGAAATCGGGATTGATTTGTATTGGGACAAAACCACATTAGACCTTCAAAAAAAAGCTTTTAAACATCAAATTCAACTGGCAAAAAAATACAGTTTAGCAATAAATATCCATTGTCGTGATGCCTTTGACGAAACATTTGAAGTACTAGAATCTGAAAAAAGTGACGATTTATTTGGAATTTTTCATTGCTTTTCTGGAAATTTAGATCAAGCACAACAGGCAATTTCGTTAAACATGAAATTGGGAATAGGTGGTGTTGCCACATTTAAAAACGGAAAAATAGATCAGTTTTTAAATCAAATTGATCTAAAACATATTGTTCTTGAAACCGATTCGCCCTACTTAGCGCCTGTACCATATCGTGGAAAACGAAACGAAAGCAGTTATACCGTTTTAGTTGCTGAAAAGTTAGCATTAATATATGGAGTTTCAGTTGGTGAAATTGCTTCAATAACCACTCAAAATTCTAAATCTATTTTTGGAATTTAAATTTTAATAGTTGTTAATGATTAGTATTCTTGCAATGAATTAAATTTGTAAAAAAAACACGTTGAAAAAAATTCTTCCTTTCTTTTCTTATCTTTTACATCCAATTTTTATTCCAGTACTCGGTACGATTGCCTATGTTTTTTATGGAGACAATTTATATGATAAACATCAATATCTGTTGTTGTTTATTCAAGTAATCATCATTACTTTTTTCTTGCCTTTATCTTTTTTTTATTTGTTGCGAACTTTTGGTAGGGTAGATACTATTATGCTTTCTGAAACTTCTCAACGTAAAATACCTCTTTTATTACAAATTATTTTAACCGTAGTTTTAATCGAAAAAAGTGTAACGATAAACCATTTTTTTGAGTTATATTTTTTCTTTTTGGGTGGCATTATAAGTACAATTATTGCTTTTATATTAGTATTTGCAAAAGTAAAAGCGAGTATACACATAATCGGGATAAGCGCACTAACTTTTTTTGTTATTGGACTTAGTTTACACTTTCAAATTAACGGGATTTATGCAATTGCCTTGTTATTTTTCAGTATTGGTATTGTAGCTTCCTCTCGGATAGAAATGAAAGCTCACTCATTTATAGAGTTAGTAATAGGGTTTTTAATTGGGATGATTCCACAAATTTTATTGTGGTATTTGTGGCTATAAAATATAAAATTGTAACCCAATATTTAAAGTATTGAATTTTATATTCTCGTTGCCAATTGTTCCTGATTTAAATATTGGGTTTAAACCATAATAAACATAAAAATTCCAAGTATTCCAACCCGAAGTTAAATAAATACCATATTGAATTTTATTTAAATCGGGGTTATTTTTTATTGTAACAGTTTCTAAACCATTCTCAAATTTGTATGTATTGGAAAATAAATAACTCACTTTTAAACCTGTATAAATGCGCCAAAATTTATGGCTTTCATAAGTTGAGTTTCGCCATCTTATTTCTAATGGAATGTCTAGATAATGAAACGAAATTCTATTTGTTCTATAATAGATGTCTTCTGAAATAATTTCATAATTCTGGGTTTCATTTCCGTTTGTGTCAGATCCTTTATAGATATACATTGTCCCATTGTAAGTGCTTAATGAATAGCCAAGACCTAAAGCAAGAGCAAAAGTTCGTTTTTTGTTTAATGGCATATCTCGCAAAAAACCGAGTGCGATTCCGGGTGAAAATTTATTTTGTGAAAAGCCCGATGGAACATTTCGCAAACTGTTATACGTAATATTAAAATAAAACTGATCTTCACGATACAAGGAGTCGACAGGAGTTTTTATTTCATTTTTTTTCACCTCTTGCGCAAAGCTTCCAAAAAAACAACAAAACAATAGTACTTTGAGAACATTATGCATTAGTATTGATTTAAATTTAAAAGTACAAAAAACGATTTATTTGATTTACACTGAAATCAGTTCACTATTTAATCTATTTACTATTCATTTCTATTAACTTATTAAACATTTCAGTCGTCATAGATGCCAAATCAAAATCGTTTTTCCAGTTCCAATCTTTTCTGGCAAAACTATCGTCAATACTTGCAGGCCAACTATCGGCTATTTTTTGACGAAAATCTGGCGCATAATCAACAGTAAAATTTGGATAATGCTTTTTAATTGCTGCTGCTATTTGCTTTGGTGTAAAACTCATAGCGGCTAAGTTATAGGATGATCTAATTTTTACTGCATCTTGATTAGCTTTCATAATGCTTATGGTTGCTTTAATTGCATCATCCATATACATCATGGGTAACTCGGTATTTTCAGACAAAAAAGAGGTAAATTTACCTTTTGATAATGCTTCATGATATATTGCCACGGCATAATCTGTAGTTCCTCCGCCGGGTTCAGTACTCCAGCTTATTAAACCTGGATATCTAATACTGCGTACGTCAACACCATATTGATGATGATAATATTCGCACCAGCGTTCGCCTGTTTGTTTCGAGATTCCATAAACTGTAGACGGTTCCATGATGGTATATTGAGGTGTGTTTTGTCTGGGAGTTGTAGGACCAAAAACGGCGATGCTTGAGGGCCAAAATATTTTTTTTATTTTTTTAGCTTTCGCCAAATTCAAAACGTGAAATAAGGAGTTCATGTTTAAATCCCAAGCGAAAGCTGGGTTTTTTTCGGCTGTAGCCGATAGTAAAGCGGCCATTAAATACACATCGGTAATATGGTATTTTTCGATTAAATGTTCAATTTGATTATAATCTAATGCATTGACAACTTCAAATATTCCATTATTTACAATATCATTATTGAGTTTTCTGATATCTGAGGCAATTACATTATCATTGCCATATTCCTCCCGAAGTTTTGCTGTAAGCTCTGTTCCTATTTGTCCACAAGCACCAATTATTAATATTTTAGTTGTCATTTGATGGGTTTAGTCCCACAAAAATACAGTATTTATAGTAAACGATTTTAGAAAATTATGGCAAACTGAGTTTGCCCATTTGTTAAGGTATTTGCGGACTCGTTAAAGTAGTCGCGGACTCGTTAATAGTAGTTGCGGACTCGTTAATAGTAGTTGCGGACTCGTTAAAAGTAGTTGCGGACTCGTTAATAGTAGTTGCGGACTTGTTAATAGTACTTGCGGATGCATTAATAGTACTTGCGGACTCGTTAATAGTAGTTGCGGACTCATTAATAGTACTTGCGGACTCGTTAATAGTACTTGCGGACTCGTTAAAAGTATTTGCGGACTCGTTAATAGTACTTGCGGAGAAGATAGTAGACTTTGCGGGTTGCTTAAAGTTACTTGAAGAATGAGAAACGACAAAGTGTTACTGCACTTTGTCGTTTTGTTTTTATTTATTGATGTCTTTGAACTGGAGTTTTACAAGTGCTTTGTAATATGGTTCTCCTGCTTTTCCTAAGGATTTTAGGTAGGCTTTAATTTCTTTTATGAGTTGCATGATGTTATTTTGGTTGAAATATAATATATCATTACGGTTTTTTCGAGCTGTTATTAATGCGTCTCCTGCTGCGTTTACTGCACTGCTTAAAGTGGCTAAGCGGTTGTGGTAGGCTTTTAAAGTTACTATTTTTATTTCTGTTTCGTTTGGTGCATATTCTGGGTGGGATTCGAGCTGGCTTGTAAACGTGTCAAGATTTGCAATACGGCTGTCATAGCTCATTTGTGAGGTTGATATTTCTTCGGTTTTGGCGGTTTCTGGATTTATTTTTTTTGGTTTTACATCTCCACGAATTTTTTTTGCTTGACTTTCTAGGTTTTCTTTATTGGCAGCTGAAATGGTTGTTGATTTAGCGGCATTTAATGCTTGTGTTGTTATTTTTCCGAGTGGTTCGATTTCTGTTTCACGGTCTGCGACTGCGTTTTTGTAAATTGGGTTTTCCGTGTTTAGAATTGTAATAACTCCTGAGAGAGCAGTTTTTATAGGTGCAAGATTTGTTAATTTTAAATTTGCATTTGATGGATTGTATAAAGCGCCCATTTCCTCAAAAATTTGGTATGCTGCACCAAAGTTTGCTACGTTTTTGTTGTGTCCTACTTCTGATGTTGATGCCATAATAAATTGGTTTAAGATTAATATTAAATCAAAAATAAAAAAATATTTTTTTATTGCAAAATTATTTTTAAAAAAAATAATGGGTAAGTGGTTGGGATTGAGTGTTTACAGGGGGAAAGGATTCGCGCGGGAGTGGGGGGAGTTTAAGGCACGGTTTGATAATCAGTGCGATTTTGAGCTATAATGTTGAACAATAATTTCATTAAAAATAAAAACCGCAAAGTCAGGTGACATTTGCGGAGCTTTTCATAGGAACACTTTGCGTAGCTGGTAGTTTTTTATTATTTCACCATATTTTTCAGTATAAGTTCTAAACATTTCTGCTCTCGTTGACAAGTGAAAAACTTCGTTTCCATTAATCACTAACTTTTCAGGTGCTTTTCCGTTACAAAATCTACCTTTTGAATTGAAAGCTTTTTCTAGTAAATCATAATTCTGTTTAGCTATTTTCGGTGTTGAAAATTCATAAACCCATATTGAAAAATCAGCATAGGTGTTTTTCAATGCCTTTTCGGATTTATGACTTCTTGCATAGTATTGTCTAATTCCGTTTCCATCTATACTTATTATAAGATTGTCTTCGCAATCATTGAATGACAGTTTTCGAATATCTTTTTGTTTTGTTAACTTAAAGCTGGCTTTTTCCAGTTTACTTTTCAAAGCATTAAATAGTTTCAAATTATCGGCAGAATTTTCAGTTAAAACTTTTTTATATTTTGTTTCCCTATTTGGCATATCTTCAAAACCTAAATACTTTTTCTCCGTTTCCAAATCATTTTCATTTGTATTTTTACAGGAAATAAAGCAGAATACTATTAATAATAAAAAGATCTCTTTCATATGTTGATTGTTTTCCGAAGCGTCCGAAAAATTACCGCTAATGCGCGCGCGCTTGACGAAGTCGCTTGAGATTTTTTCAAGCGTCGAGTTAGCGGAAGGGCGCGCCCATTAGCGGAAAAGCTTTGCGCCTTTTCGCTAACGTTTCCTTGCTAGAGCTCGTGGCGACTTATGGAAATAATTTTTTCCATAACCGCCCGAGCGAAGTTATGAAAAGTAAACGAACAATTTAACGAAAAACTAGTCATGAGATTTAGCATGTGTTAGCGGCAGTGATAATTTTATTTTGATTTATATTTAGACAATAAAATAAATAAATCAGACCAGTTAATTCTTCCGTAATTTTTACCCATTCTTACAATAACAATGCTTTTAGATGGATTAACATAAATAAATTGCCCTAATATTCCTTCAGCCATAAAATCACCATCATTCGATGGCAACCACCATTGATATTGGTAGTAACTAACACTTCCGTCTGTTGTGTCTAGTTTGGTTGATTCTTCCACCCATTTTTGAGATATAATTTGCTTCCCATTCCAGTTGCCTTTATTTTTATACAGTCGTCCTATTTTAGCAAAATCTCTTGCTGTTGCGTTTAAACAACAAAACGTTTTTTCTAAGCCATTTTCTTCTTTGTCAATGCTCCAAGATGCACCGTATTCCATTTCCAGAGGTGTCCATAATTTTTCTTGTAAATATGACGTGATTGTCCTTCCCTTTAATGAACGTTCCAAAATCAAGCCTAATAGTTGGGTGTTGCCACTTGTATATTGAAATTTTTTACCAGGCTCTCTTTTTAATTTCAGCCTCTTAATTTTTTTTCTAAGATTAAGCCCATAATAAAATCCTGCTGCGTGACCAAAAGGGTTGATGTAGCTTTCGTTAAATCTAATCCCAGATGTCATCTGTAAAACGTGTTTAATAGTTACTTTATCAAATCCGTTTTTGGTTAGTTCTGGGATATAATTGGTAATTGGCTCATCAACAGATTTAATTAAGCCTTCATCAATGGCACAACCAATTAAAATTGACGTTACGGATTTTGCCATTGAGAAGGAAGGAACAATATTTTGTTTCTCATAACCTCTGAAA
>JACMPO010000141.1 GCA_014377455.1 Flavobacterium sp. | reverse complement strand
TCATAATTTTGTTTTTATTTAGTTATTAAAAAGATCGCTTTTATAGCATTTTTGTTTGATCAAATGTAAATCGCAATAGTAAACTAAACAATAACCAAATAGTAGTAATTTTATGAATTCAAATAAAAGAAAATTATTTGGAGAAAACTTTGTTCAACGCATCAGTTCGAGAATTGACTTGAGATTTTTCGTAGATGTTTAATTAGCTTGTTGTGATCTAACTAAAAAAACAGTAAACTTAAAGCAATAATACAAATTTTTGCAAAATAAAAATAGATATAGGTTAATATTATTATATCCGTCTAATTTAATAATAAGATAACAATGTCGATATTATCTACTTTTTTTTAAAAATTACCTCCTAATAAAATAGATGGATATCCACGCAAACTGTCTTTGATAAATATCCCTAGTACAGGCTACTTTCTTTCAAGTTTGGTAAATTTAACATCGTGATAGTATATTGTAAAAGATAAAGCCGACGAGCTATTTGCAATCCTAAAACATAATTTACCATTACTTTTACTTTCCGGTTAACCTGTTGCCTCCAATTTTTCAGATACTTGCTATGCTAATGAAGCAGTTATTATTGAAGTTTTTTATAATTGCTTTGGCATTTTTTGACAATGAAGCATCCCCATTTATAAACCACAACAAAGTATGGGTGTCAAAAAGATAATTCATTCAATATATTTTTTGAAATCGCTAATAGGCGTATTAAAATCATCACTCATTTTGATTTTGTTTTTAAAAACCCCAAAATCACGCTCTCTATTAGAATTACTTTTTAGATTCTTTTTTTGAATATTAAAAATTCTACAAAATCATCTACCTCTTTTTTTTCTAATAAAGGAAGCCTGTTTATTTTTTGAATAAGCGTTTGCGTTTCCATAACAAATAGTTTTAATAGCCTGAAATATAGTCAATTTTAGAGGTGATTAGCAACTATATTCGCCTCGTTTTTTGGACTAAACCATTTTTTGCAGGAGATACAAGTTCAAAATGCAATTTGTAATACGTATATAAAAACAGAATTAAATTTAAAACCGTAAATCTTGATGCTTGAATTTATGAAGTTGACAGCGTTTGTCAAGCAGGTAATTCATTCCATATAACTTTTAAAATCGCTAATAGGCGCATTAAAATCATCACTCATTTTGATTTTTTAAAAAAAACAAATAGCCCGAGTTATAAAACTTGGGCTAACTAAAATAATAGAAACTATCCGGAAGTGTTCGATGCTAAAAATTTAATTTTTAACGAATTTTTTAACAGTCGTTTTTCCGCTTTCGGAAATAATTTTTAATAAATAAACTCCTGTTGAAAGAGAAGAAATGTTTATAGAATTATTTTCAAGTTTTAAAACAATATTCTGACCTAAATAATTAGTGCATTTTATAGACATTAACTTCTCAGCGGTTTGGATAGATAAATTATCATAAGCCGGATTGGGATAAATTGAAATGTCGTTTGGAAATTGGAGGTAGTCATTGATTCCCAGCGGACTCCCTGAGGTATATTTGGCAATAAAGGCTCCAGCATCAAGCAAATTATTAACCGGAGAATCGGGATTAAAATCGGTGGTACCGCTAAATGTACCGGCAATAAGTAATTCGTTTAAATTGTTTATTTTACTCGCACGGACATAACCATAGCCTGGGTGGTTGCCAATTTTATGCGCCCACTGATAGTTGCCAAGGACGTCATACTTTCCAAAGAATATAGTGCTACTAGCAGAAGAGACATTGGTAAGATTTGCAATACCTACACCGGGATCAAAATCGCCGCTAGTTCCAATAAAATAGCCAGAAACATAAATGTTTCTATAACTATCGATGGCAATGTTAGGTTGGACAGCATTTGTAAACCTCGTTTCCCCAGGTAATTTTTTGGCGAACAGATAATTGCCCACAGCATCATATTTTGCAAAAAAATTATCGGTAAAGCTCGCAGTTAATTCCGCCGTGGAAGTACTCGTGTCAAAATCTGCGGTACCCTGGAAAGACCCTGCAATATAAATATTATCGGAGGTATCGAGAACAATATCAAAGATTGTACTGTTTCCTCCCTCAATGCTTTTTGCTCTGACATAATTCCCTGAAGGATCATATTCCGCAAAAAAGGAATTTCCGTTATTACCGTTAAGGACAGAATTTGCTGCAGATGGATCAAAGTCGACAAAACTATTAAAAGTGCCTGCAATGATTATATTTCCGAGAGAGTTTTTATTAATAGCCCACGTTTTTGCAGATGTAGTTGCTCCCGCTCCACCAATATCTTTTGCCCAGACATAATTCCCTGCATTGTCATATTTAGCAATATAAATATCTTTGCCCGCTGTAGTTAAAGCAGCTACGCCAACACCGGGTTCAAAATCCGTAGTGCCGGTAAAAGAACCGGATAAATAAATATTTGCCGAAGCATCATCAATCTTTATAACAACTCTGTCGTCAACTGATTCTTGTTTACCAAAATTCTTTGCCCAAATATAATTTCCAGAGGCGTCATATTTCGCAACAAATAAATTATTGGCCGTAGGGTTATAGGTTAGGGATAAAATAGCGGTACCAGGCCCCGGATCAAAGTCTACAGAAGTAGCAAAAACGCCTACGATGTAGACATTACCCTTCGCGTCAACTTCTATTTTGGTTGCTCTGTCGTTTTTGCCTGTAAAACTGAACGCATCACCGGGAAGAGATTTAGCCCACAATAAATTTCCTGACGAGTTATATTTTGCAAAGAAAATATCGTCACCCCCCATACTTGTGAGGAGGTCAATACCAGGACCAGGATCAGCATCCATGCTATCATTGAAGAATCCAGCCACGAATATATTTCCTTGATTGTCGGTTGTCATTGCGTTAATTTGATCTGGAATAAAACTGCCGTCTCCTATTCTTTTTGCCCATTGGTAGGTTTGGGCTTTTGTGGATAGGCATACTAAATAAAGGGCGATTATAAGTGTAATTTTCTTTTTCATTTTAATTTTTTTAGATGTTAATATTTGTACAAAAAAATATAGTAATAACCCGTTGGGTTCAATTAAATTATTTGTGTTTTAATATTATTTATTTGTCTTTCAAAAATAAATTTATTGATGAATTGCACCAAAGTTAATGCTGTTATTTTAGCTAAGATTCTTGTTTTAAAACCTTGAAAAGATTTAGTATAATTTCGTGTACTCATAAATTGATCACACAATCGAGAGAATAATGTCTTTATTCTTTTTCTTCATTTTCTAAATATACAGTGCTGTTTTTTATACCCAATTTGGTTGATTCTCATAGGGTTTCTAATTTTATATTTGCTGTTTCAAACAAAACTAATTATAATTTTGAAGACAAATAACTTCTGTCTCAAAGCAGCACAACCAGCTTTTCGATATTTAAAATATTTAAATAAATGTACATCGTGCACAATTTCTTTTGTAATATCTATTGATTGAAAAACCCCAGAAACTACACAAACCCCGTGTAGTTTGTAACCATAAAACCAAGAGTTTTGAGATGCACAAAAACCATTATCTGGCGCAGTCTGAACAACATCCTTACAAATTTTAACCCTACTATGGCGCGCCATTTACAAATGTAAATCGGAATATAAAACCTGACAATAGTACAATAGTAGTAATCTGATGAATTCAAATAATAGAAAATTATTTGGGAAACACTTTGTTTAATGCATCAGTTCGAGAATTGACCTGAAGTTTTTCGTAAATATTTCGGATGTGTGTTCTAACTGTTTCTGTGCTTAAAAACAATTTATCGGCAATTTCCTTATATCGCAATCCTTGTGAAAGTAAGTTTAGAACTTCTTTTTCTCGTTCAGAAAGTTTTAACATTTCACTATTTCCTTTATTCGAATTTTGGAAAGAGTCCACTACTTTTCTGGCAATGTTACTGCTCATTGGTGATCCGCCGTTGAAAACTTCAACGATGGCATCTAG
>JACMPO010000140.1 GCA_014377455.1 Flavobacterium sp. | reverse complement strand
GCAGCCCAGTCTTTTTGCCCATTGGAGTGTATGCCCCGCTTATTAATTGAAAGACGCATCTTGAAGAGCCGTATGAATCGAGAGATTCACGTACGGTTCTGTGAGGAGCAGGGGGTGAGATACCCCTTGCTTACTCGACTGGCTGCTGTTTTATCCAACATAGCTCAATAAGTATTCATCGTTTTCTTTGGCTGTTTTAAAAATTGATTTCAGACTTTCAAACTCGATTGTCATATGTCGAATATTAAAAGCAACTTTTTCTTCTTTTTTATCATTCCAAACATCTCCTGGATAAATTTCATGCTTATTCAATTCGTTGTGATCAAAATTACTTTGAAACCTGTTTAAAGTAATTGTCGCTAAAAGTTGATAAATTTCTAATACTTTGTCTGGGTCATTATAACTTATTGTATGATCTTCAAAGTCAAAGTCATCAGGTACGTTTTCAAAATCAATTTTTGAAAAGTCAAGTTGTTCACCAACAAATATCTTTGGATAAAATATTTGTTCGATTAACTCTTTATTTTTTTTGTCAAGGCCCTTTGATAATACAAATTGAAGGCCGTCAAATGACTTATCAAATATTTCAGATCTTTTGGAAATTTTGAAAAGCCCAAAGTTTTTTGGGTTATCAATGATTTTTGAAAAGCCAGATTTGTCGATAGGATAAAGTGTCGCACTTTGTCCCATAGTTAATTATTGAAGTGGTTGCATTGTCTGTCCAATGCCTGCTTAATGTTATTTTCAAGTTCACCTACTTTATCTTGACTAACGGTGTCATTTACAATAATGATAAACCCCAAACTTTTATTTGGGTAAAATATGCAAAGTGTGTTATACCCGATTTTTGTATTTCCGTCGTGATAAATATATCGTTCACCATTACTATTGTTGTCCATCATCCAACCCAAACCCATTCCAAAGCCTTTGTCTTTCCCATAAGTTAGTTGATGTGTCATACGAATAGCTTTATCTTTCATTGAAAGATTTGCTTTAATGTATTTGAGCATATCATTTATTGTTGAATTCATCGTTGGTCCGAAGTAAAAGCCTCGTAAATTTAAAAATTGCTGGGGTTTTCTACTGTTGTTGAAACCTTGAACCGCATTAGTAATTTCAGTATTTGTCAAAAATGGTTTAGTGTTATACATTTTTAAATGTGTCCTTAAATATTGGGTTGCTATTTCTTCATAAGGTTTGTGATAAACATTTTCAAGCAATAAAACCAAAACCATCATTGCATTGCTGTTATATTGAAATTTTGTATTTGGTAAGGTGTCGAGTTTAATACGATGTAAGTCGGCAAGTAAACTGTCCTGATTATAGAGTGAATAAAATTTTGCTTGTTCTGAAATAGTTAATTTTCTTAGGCTGTCTTGGATTGTAGATGAAAATACTCGAAAAGCCCGTGGTAAGCCTGATGTATGGTTTGCAAGATTTTCAACTAAAATTGGTTTGCTATTATATTGCAAATTTGGAAATTGACTGGATAAATATTTTCTTATATCATCATTCAAGTTTATTTTTTTTTCAACTACGGCTTGGGCAAGAATTGTGGTAACGAAAGTTTTTGCTACCGAACCAATATTGTAAAAGTTGTCAGCAGTAGCAAGTATACTTTTCCCATAGTTGTATGTGTAGTTTTTCGTTTTGTAATAAACGCCAATTGAAACTCCATTTGTATTGCTGTTGTAAATTCTGTTCATGTTGACCCCCCTTCTGGGATGTTGACCCATCTGTTAATCAGGCAATAATTGTAAGAGCTAAATGATGATTAAAAATAGTGATGCTTACTGGTATTCCTTTATTTTTTTTCTTCTTAATGATTCTC
>JACMPO010000017.1 GCA_014377455.1 Flavobacterium sp. | reverse complement strand
TCGAGGGAATTTTGGTATTTACAATTTCAGCAACGAAGGGCAATGTTCTTGGTATGATTTTGCAAAAAAGATTTTTGAAATTAATACTATTAAGATTAATGTAGTACCGATTTCTACAACTGAGTTTCCTACACCTGCAAATCGACCAGCATACAGCGTATTGGATAAAAGTAAATTAAAAAACATCTTTGAAATACCTATTTTAGATTGGGAAACGAGTTTAAAAAGCATTGACTTTTCCATTATAATCGAAAAAAAATTGTAGTTCTTTTGTTGTAGTTGAAAAGTTGTGGTTATAAATAAACTATTAAAATATTAAAATCAAAACAACATTTGGTTGAGTTACTTACAGAAAATTTTGACAATATTGTTTAAATAATATACTTTTGAAAACCAGCATATTTGTGATAAAAGATTGTGATATTTGCTTAGTAGCTTAGTGGAAGGTTTTAATATAGAATTATAAAATGAATCAAATTAAAAAAATTTATTGTGTTGCGCCAGTCTTTAACGATTGGGAAAGTTTTTCAATATTGATTCAGGATATAAAAACGGTAAGCGAGAAAATTAACGAATATTCTTTTTCAATAATTGCTGTAAATGACGGTTCTACATCTGATTACTGTTCTACTAATCTCGAAAATGTAATTCCAGTTACCTTATTGAATTTAAAAATTAATATTGGTCACCAACGCGCTATTGCTGTTGGACTTCAATATGTTTATAATGAAATTAAAGATTTTGATTTTGTGGTAGTTATGGACAGTGATGGCGAAGATAAACCAGAGGATATAAAACTATTATTAGAAGAAGCGGTTTCCTCTGAAAGTAATAAGATAATTTTTGCACAACGAAAAAAAAGACAAGAATCAGCTTTATTTAAAACAGGTTATTTTTTCTATAAATACTTGTTTTATTTTTTAACTGGTCAAAAAATAAATTTTGGTAATTTTAGTATTATTCCTCAAAGATTGTTGGGAAAAGTGGTGCATCAAAACAACATTTGGAATCACTATTCTGGTGGTATTATACAATCAAAAATACCTTTTGATAAAGTGCTTTTAGATCGAGGAAAACGCTATAAAGGAGTTTCAAAAATGAATTTTAATAGTTTAATAATTCATGGATTAAGTTCAATTGCGGTCTATTTTGATTTTCTTTCCTTAAGAATACTTCGCTTTTCACTTTATGGAATTGCTGTTTGTTTTGTTTCTGTAACATATATTTTGTTTCAAAAACTATTTACTAATAATGCCATACCTGGTTGGGCTTCGAGTTTAATATTGATAATTTCAGGAATAATTTTACAATTATTTTCAGTAACTTTAATTGTGCTATTGTTGCAGTTAAGTTCTAGAAAAAACATTGTTCCACCAAATTCGAAAATATATTTAGATTTTATTGAAAGTAGGGAAAAATTAAAAGAAAAGTTATGATAATTAAATTGAAAGAAAATTATGTATTAATAGCTATCATAGTATTCGCAACTATTTTAAGATTATATCATATTGATTTTCAAAGTATTTGGCTAGATGAAATTCATACAATGAACGAAGCGAATCCAAATTTATCTTTCTCGGAAGTATATACTTCAATATTGAGTGGAGAACAAATGCCTCCTTTATATTTTTATATTTTACATTATTTATTTATCATTTTTGGCTACACTACAATCATAGCTAGAGTTTTTTCAGCTATACTAGGTGTTATTAGTTTATATGCCATCTTTTTATTAGGAAAAGAACTTGTAAACAAGAAAATTGGTCTCATTGCTTCTTTATTGCTATGTTTTAATTCATTTCATTTATATTTTTCTCAAGAGGCAAGACCATATATGATGTTACTTTTGTTTTCAATACTTTCATTTTATGGTTTAATAAAATATTTAAAAATACCAACACGAAAAAATGCCTTAATTTATGGAGTGTTTTCAGCTTTAATGATTCATTCACATTTTTTTGGTTTATTTACCTTAGTTTCCCAAATATTAATCATCTTCTTTTTTTTAGTTATATCTGAAAAACAAAATAAAAAGTCTTTTTTAATAAATTCTTTACTAGCAGGATTAGTAATTATAGTACTTTTTGCTCCAATTTTCCCAATTTTCCTAAATATAACAAAAATTAAAGAATTTTGGATTCCAGCTCCTACACCCGATTCATATACACTTATTTTTAAGGAGTTTTTCGGTAATTCAGAAATATTATTAACATTATTAAGTTTAATAATTATTTTTTATTTAATAAAATTATCAAAAGAAAAAGACACACCCATCAATTATAAATCAATAATAAATAATGATACTATTTTAAGTTTTATTATTTTAATAACTTGGATTATTGTAGTTGTTTTAATTCCTTTAATAAGATCCTATATCTCAGTTCCGATGATAATTAGTCGATATTTTATTACATTACTTCCTGCTATTTTTTTATTAATAGCAATATCAATTAATCAATTTAATAATAGAATTTTTAAATATGGTATAGTATGTATTTTCGTTATTTTTTCAATCACTGATATTGTCATTGTGAAAAGATATTATAAGGTTATAACTAAGAGTCAATTTAGAGAAGTTACAAAATATATAATTGATAATAATATAAAAAAAGAACCCATAGTTACAGGTTTAGGTTGGTACTTTTCTTATTTTTTAAATAATAATCAGATAAAAAATACGGTTATAAATATTCCTTTAAATGATTATATTGATAAAATGAGACAAGATTCAACAAAAATCAAGCCTTTTTGGTATACAGATGCTCACAATAATCCATACAATGTAAAAGAGGAAAATCAAAAATTTATAGAAGAAAAATTTAAAATATTAGAAAATATAAATTTATTTGACTCATGGACTAAACATTTTGTTCCAATCGGTACTGATACATTTAAAAGTACTATAATGGAAATTAAAGATTATCAAACAACAAACGGAAATAAAATCAATTATGGAGTAGATAATTTTATTTATAGTAACAAGATTATTAGTCTATATGGTTGGGCAACTTTAGAAGAACAAGATGCAATATATTCAAATATTGATTTATTTTTATTATCTGAAGATATGAAAACAATTTTAAAATTAAACAATGGAAGTGCGATAAGAAATGATGTCACAAAATCATATCATGATAAGTATAATTTAGATAATTCTGGTTTTAATTCAAAAACAAGTATAGATAATTTGCCAAAAGGAAAATTTCAGTTAGGTATTAAAATAACTAATAGAACTACCAAAAATGAAGGTTTTATTTTAACAGGTAGATTTATTGAAAACTAAAGTTTTAAAATTCAAAAAATTAATATAAATTTGCAAAAAAAATTATTAAAATGAAATTAAAAAGTATAATAGTAAGTTTGTTAATATCTATAATTTTATTTTCTTGTAAAAATGAAGATAAAAATAATTCAAGTCTACCAGACAACAATGGTTCAGTTGAAAAGCCATTGTTAGATAAATCTATTTTCACAGTTACCTTAAATGCGATTGTTCAAAAAGATGATAGTTTTCAATTATATTATAAATATAATGATAATGAACCGTTTGATGAGAAAAAATCTCTCTTTATTGAGTTCAAAGGCAGTCAACAACCACAAGATATTGTTTTTAGACTACCAAAAGATGAGATTCCAAACTTTTTAAGATTGGATTTTGGTACAAATAAAAATCAAGATAAAATTGAAATAAAGAGTTTTAAAATGAATTATTTAGATAAGAAAGTTGAAATTAAAGGGACAGATTTTTTTAACTATTTTTATCCAAACCCTTTAACTGAAAAAACAGACGCCAAATTAGGAACTTTAACACCAATAATTAGCAAAGACGGAGGTTATGACCCAATGGTTGCTTCGGCTGAAGGTTTAAGCAAACAGATACAAACAATAATTAAATAGTAAATGTAACTAATAAAAAAGCCTTTAACTAAATTTATTTTAGTTAAAGGCTTTCTGGTTTTATGAATAATCAATTAAGTAATAAAATAAAGACCACCTCTCTTATTCTAATGATTATGGTTGTGTTTTTACACAGTTATAACATTGATATTAAGCAAGGAGGCAAAGTCTTATTTTTTGAAAAAGGATTCAATTGGATGATTCAAAATTTTATTTCTAACGGCGTAACACGAATTGCTGTTCCAATGTTCTTTATAATATCAGGGTCTTTATTTATTAGTAAACCTACTTTTGATTTTCAAGATTATAAAATAAAAATCTCAAAACGATTTAAAACCTTAATAGTTCCTTATTTTTGTTGGACTTTATTTGGTTTATTTTTTTATTTTATTTTACAAAGTATTCCAGCAAGTCAAGGGTTTTTTACAAAAAAACTAATTAAAGACTATAGCTTTTATGAATGGGTAAATGCAATTATTAAAGAACCAATTCCTTATCAATTATGGTTTTTGAAAGACTTAATTGTTATGGTTTTTTTATCTCCAATTATTTATTTCCTAGTTAAAAAGCTAAACATTATTTTTGTACTGATCATTTTCTCATTTTGGATTTTTAATCAAGACACTATTTTTCTTACCAGTGAAGCATTATTGTTCTTCTCAATAGGAATTTATGTTCAATACTTCAACAAAGAAATAATTTCTAAATCAAATAAATATACTCAATATGTAGTAATAACTTGGTTGTTATTATTACTAATTAAAACAACATTAGGTTTTTATGATTTTCCGTTGCTAGCGCAACAATTATTTTTAAAAGCAGCTATACTTACCGGAATTATAGCTTTTTGGAATTTAATAGACAATAAATTTTATTTAAAAAACATAGATACTCAAATAAAAAAAATAACGGGATTTGCTTTTTTTATTTATGTTTTTCATGAACCCTTTTTAACAATAATTAAAAAGGCAATGTTTTCTCAGTTAGCTAAAACACCAAATTCTTATTTATTAGTTTATCTATTAGCGCCCATTATTGTAATAATAATAAGTGTTTTAGTAGCAGTTTTTCTTAATAAAAAAATGTTGTTTATCTATAAAATAATAACTGGGAATAGATAAAGCTTTTAAAGGAATTTTATATAATTAATTCTATTTTTAAGTTTTGAGATAAATCCTTTTTTATATTTGCAATAAAATAATAAAACTTGTTTACTAATTTTTTCCAAAAGATTTTTCAAAGCAAAACTGTAAAAAAATTTATTATTTACGGAGTTGGTCAAGCAGTTAATATTATAAGTCCCTTGCTTGTAACACCATATCTTATTTACACTTGCGGGATTGAAAAATTAGGGATTATCTCTATTGGACAATCATTAGCCTTTATTTTAATAGTTGTTGTAGATTACAGTTCCTTCATTATTGGGGTAAAAGATGTTTCAGTACATCGAGATGAAAAAAAAGTTTTAGAAACAACTTTCTTAACGCATTATACAGCCAAATTCTTATTATTACTTTGCGTCTTAATTTTCACATTATTACTCACTTTTTTCATTCCATTTTTTCACAAAATTCAAGTAACAATATTATTAAGTTTTTCCATAATTATAGGACAATTTATAAATCCAACATGGTTTTTTCAGGGATTAGAAAACTTTAAATGGATAACAATAATAAACATAGTCGCAAAAGTAATTTTTATAGCAGGGATTTTTATTTTAATAAGGCAAAAATCAGACTATATTTATGTTAACTTATGGCTGGGTTTAGGAGCCATATTAGCAAATTTAATAGGTGTTTTTTGGATTATTAAAAAATATAAATTTTCGTTTAAAAACACCCCAAAAAATGACGTGATAACACTTCTTAAAAGAGATTTTTCATTTTGTGTGTCACAATTATTTTTCGCTTTCAGAAATTATTCTCCGGTTATTATTATAAGTTTTATAGGTGGGAATTTCATTGCGGGGCAATATAAAGTTATCGAACAAATAATAAACTTTTTAAGAACATATCTTCAATTATTTTTTAAATTTTCATATAGTTACGTTTGCTTTGAAATAAACAATAATTTGGAGAAAGGAAAACAGCTATGGATTAAATTTAACGGTTTAAACTACCTTCTTTTATTAGTTTTACTTCTGGGAGTTTTCTTTTTTTCAATTCCAATCCTTAAGTTTTTCAGAGTTGATGAAGTTCTAATGGGTCAATTAGAAAAATATTTGCATATTGCGCTTTTAATTCCACTTCTAATAGGTTGTACATTACCTTTGGAACAATTAATTTTTAGTTTAAATAGAAATAAAGAATATATAAAAATTACAATTATTATTACAATTTTAAACACAATTGGAGTAGGACTGGCAATGAAATTTTTTGAACTTCAAGAAGTTTTTTTTATGTTAATTTTAAGCGAATCCATTTTAATTATTGCTTACCTAACCTTACTTAAGCCCAATTTTTCAAAAGAAATAAGATAGAATGAGAGATTACATAAAATATTTATATAAAAAACTGTATCAAAAATTTAACTACGAAGTACATAAATCATTGGTTCTTAATGGTAAAATTTTATCTGATGTAAATAATAAAAAAGAAAAAATAAATTCCCTTGATGAGGTTGAGTTTCAAGTTTTTTCGCAACGTGGAGAAGATGGCATCATTCAATACATAATTAATAAAATAGAAATTCCTAATAAAATTTTTATTGAATTTGGGGTTGAAACTTATACAGAATCAAATACTCGATTTCTGTTAATCAATAATAACTGGTCGGGTTTAGTATTAGATGGAAGCAAGAAAAATATTGATTTCATTAAAAATGATTTTATTTATTGGAAATATGACATTGTTGCAAAACAATCTTTTATAACTAAAGAAAATATAAACCAATTGTTAAGTGATTACACAAAAATTGATGATATTGGGCTGTTAAGTGTAGATATTGATGGTAATGATTATTGGGTTTGGGACGAAATTAACGTGATTAAACCACGAATTGTAATATGTGAGTACAACTCAGCTTTTGGCGATACAAAAAAAATAACAGTACCATATAAGTCAGATTTTGTGCGAGGCAAAGCGCATTTTTCAGAATTATATTTTGGTGCCTCTTTAGCCGCTTTTTGCCATCTTGCCGATAAAAAAGGATATGATTTTATAGGAACCACATCGGCAGGAGTAAATGCTTATTTTGTCCGAAAAGATTTATCATCACCATTTAAAAAATTTACTGTAAAAACTGGTTTTAACCAGTCAGACAATCGAGATTCAAGAAATGAGAAAGGAGAATTAACATTTTTGAGACACAGCGAACGATTAGAACTAATAGGAAATTTGAATGTTTTCGATTTAGAACAAAATAAAATAGATTCTATAAAAAAAATTTTAAAATAAACGCTTCAAAACCATCAAATGAAAATTAATAAAAAGGATATTTTTTATCAAATTTTATTTTTTTTATGTATTGCAGTAAGCTATCAAAATAGTTATGAAACTACTTTTGCTGTTTGGATAGTTACTTTAGGTTTAACTTTAAAAAACAATTATTCAATAAATCTTTTAAAACACATTTCGTTTTTTGCGGTAATATTTAGTGTTGCATTTATAGTTTGTATTTTTAAAAACTACAGCCTCTTTAAAATTATTAGAGATATAACTTATTTATTGAAACCTATTATTGGATTGTTAATAGGGTATCAACTTTGCAGATTAAATAGTAAAAAAGCATTCAGTCTGTTTATTTACACGGGTTTAATTATTGCTATTATTCATATCCTCATTATTATAAAAGTAGTAGTACAACATGGGTCATTAAATGTTGGTATTATAAGGGCTGATGCAGGTTTTTTTAGCGATTATGAAATTTATTGTTTAATAATTCTATTATTTTATAAAAACTTCAATCTAAATTTTTCTAAACAAAAAATCATCCTGTTTACTATAGTCATTGGGATATCAAGTTTTTTATATTTGGCTAGAACAAATTTTATTCAATTTGCAATTTTGTTTGTTGCAATAAAAGGCTATTTTACGCTAAATGCAAAATCTATAAAGGTCGTTTTTTCAATTGTAGCAGCAGTTTTAATTGGATATTCCGCCATACTTTACCTAAATCCGAAACGGAATGGAAAAGGACTTGAAGCATTTCTCTATAAAATTAAAATAGCACCAATTGAGCCGTTCAAAACCAAAATTGATGTTGATAATTGGAAGGATTTTAACGATAATTACAGATCTTATGAAAATATAATTACCATAAAGCAAGTTTCGAGAAAAGGTATTGGCACTATACTTTTTGGGGAAGGTTTGGGATCTACTTTAAATTTAGGGCGAAAAGTACTTTCAAACGATGCGACTTTTGTGCAATATATACCTATTGTACATAACGGTTACATGACTGTTTTTTTAAAATCGGGACTTGTAGGAGATTGTTTTTTAATTATGTCTATTATTTTTCTGTTTAGGCAAAAAAAGTCTAAAATATATTCTGTAGTGCATCTAAATTATTTATTAGTTGGAACAAGTATTTTTTTGATAGTTTCAAATTGGGTATTCTTAGGGTTGTATTTAAAACTTGACAATAAATCGATAATAATTGGATTTTTAATAGCGATAAAGGAAATCTTGATCAAAGATAACACTTATCAAACATCAATAGCAGATGAAAAGTAAATTCAAAATTTTTGTAGATTGTCACGTCTTTGATGGAAGCTTTCAAGGAACAACGACTTATTTGAAAGGCGTTTATACAGAAATGATAAAAAACAATAATTTTGAATTTTTTTTTGCATCAAATAATATTGAAATTATTACAGAAATTTTTGGAATTCAAAGCAACGTTAAATACCTTCAATACTACTCGAACAACAAATTTTATAGACTTTTAATTGACATTCCGAAATTAATTAAAAAATACAAAATTGATTATGCTCATTTTCAATATATTGTTCCACCCATAAAAAATTGCAAATACATAAACACCATTCATGATGTTTTATTCCTTGAATATCCTGAATATTTTCCGTTGACTTACAGAATTAAAAATAAAATCCTTTTTAAATGGAGTGCTAAAAAATCAGATATTGTATTGACTGTTTCAGAGTTTTCAAAACAATCAATACAAAAGCATTTTAACATTCAAAACATTCAAATTACTCCAAATGCCGTAGATCCTGTATACTTTGAGCGATACAATAAAATTGAAATTAAACGTCAAGTTAAGTTGCAATATGATATAGATAATTATTGGCTATATACCAGCAGATGGGAACCTAGAAAAAACCATCATACGCTACTTCAAGTATTTGTAGAGAATAACTATTATAAAAAATACAGCTTGGTTTTCATAGGAGATAAAGCTATTGAAAATGAAAAATATAATGATTATTTTAGTCCCCTTTCACCAGAAATTAAAGCAAAAATTTTGACATTAAATAAGGTTGACTTTTTAGAATTGTTACTCTTACTTCGTGGAGCAGATTTATTTATATATCCATCTTTTGCTGAAGGTTTTGGAATTCCGCCACTCGAAGCAGTAGCAGCTGGAATTCCCACTGTATGTTCAAACACAACAGCAATGGCAAGTTTTAACTGTATTGAAAATAATTTTTTTGACCCACATAGTAAGCAAGATATGGCAACTGTTATACAAAAAACAATATTGGAAGAAATGGATTCCCTAAAATCTATAAACCTAAAATCTAATTACAACTGGTCTCATTCTGCAACAGTATTAACTAATCAAATAGATAAGACATAATTCTTATAAAAGTTGTCAATATTATTCTTCACTTGTAATAAAACCGCTTAAAAAACTTATTTTTACGGCTTGAAAAATAATTTATTGCATGAAAGTAGCCATTTTAGGAACGCGAGGTATCCCCAATTTTTATGGTGGCTTTGAGCAATTTGCAGAATATTTCTCTGTGTTTTTAGTCGAAAATGGACACCAAGTATATGTTTATAACTCACATAATCATCCCTATCAAGAGAATGTTTTTAAAGGAGTACATATTATT
>JACMPO010000139.1 GCA_014377455.1 Flavobacterium sp. | reverse complement strand
AATATTATGCAATCACCAAAAACATGGATTGCTTATGTCAATAAAAATCAGATTAAATGGCAAGATGATTTATTTGATTTTGAAAAAGCGGTTGATAGCGTAATTACATTTACAGCCCCTATTGTAAACTCGGGAGGAGCATTAAAGGCATTTACAATTGATGGATTGCCAAACTGGATGACAGCAGATATCACAAGTGGTACTATTGCTCCAAATAGTGTTCAAAACATTGTATTTACAATACCTGCCGGTGGCAGTATAGGTGAATATAGTGCCGACGTTAGTGTGAATACAGATTTTAATTATGCTGAAATATTACAAGTAAATTTAAAAGTTAAAGGCGTTGTGCCAACATGGACTGTTAATCCTTCCGATTTTCAATATTCAATGAATATTTTTGGACAAATGAAGATTGACCACGTAATTGCTACAAACCCAGAAAACAAAATTGCCGCATTTAGCAATGGAGTAATTTGCGGTGTTGCAAATTTACAATACTTACCGGCTTACGATAGATATGAAGTTTTCTTGAATGTATATAGTAATAATGTTACAGGAGATTCTATTAAATTTAACATTTATGATGCAGCTAGCGGACTAACCTTTGTAAAAGTAACACCATCATTAATGTTTGTTGAAAATTATATTGCTGGAACTGTAAGCAATCCAATTACGTTTTTTGCAAATACAGAAATAAAACTTAACATACCATTGAATTTAGGTTGGACATGGTTTTCATTACCCTTAAAATCAAGTAATTTACGAACTGGTAATTTATTAATGAGTAGCGTAAGTTCAACAACGGGTGACGTGGTAATAAGTAATTCTGATTATGACCAATTTGATTCGGGACTTGGATGGTTAGGAAATATTTCTCAAAGTGCAGGCTTCTTCAATAATCAATCGTATAAAATGAAAAAAACAAATCTTGATACGTTAATTCATATTGGAGAACGTATTAATCCCGATTCTTTAATTGCAAAGATAAATGTTCAACCAGGTTGGAACTGGATAGGATATGTGTCAACAAAAAATGTTGCTGTAAACGAGGCGTTAGGAAACTATAATGCGGTTACTGGTGATTTAATTAAGAGCCAGTATGAATTTGCATATTATGATAATTTAATAGGTTGGACGGGAAATTTAACTTACATGAAGCCAACAATGGGCTATATGTTAAAGTCAACATCCACAAGTAGTTTTAATTATCCGCAATCGTCATATCTTGGTAGATACTCCGGAACGAATGATGAAAACTTGCATGGTCAAAAAGTAGCTCAAAATATTTTTCCATTCTCTCCTGAAAAATTTGATAATACAATGTCTGCAATTTTTACAGGAAATGTTTGTAATGATGCATTGGATCGAGGTAATGTTTTACTAGGTGCTTTTGATAGATCTCATCAATTACGAGGATATGCATACCCAATTAAAAATACATCAAATAATACTTATAACTTTTATTTAACAACCTATAGTAACCTAGATGGCGAAGAGTTGAACTTAAAATACATTAATAGTATTGATGGCTCAGTTGCGCCAACAAACCACGTGATGACATTTACTACAAATGCATTACTAGGGTTGCCTAATTCACCGGTTATTGCTAATGTAGCTGATTCTATTGCATGTAACTTTGTATATGAAACTACAGCAATCAATAATTTGGGTAATACAATTAATAGTAATGTTTTTCCAAATCCATTTACAAACAATTTAAATTTAAGCTTTAGTAATTCAGTTTCATGTAATGTTGAATTAATTGATGTGTTAGGGAAAATTGTTTATTCCTCAACTATTAAAAACAAGAAAGATTTTGTTCTAAATCTAGAGGAAACTAAATCTAGTATTGCAGTTGGTATGTACTACATAAGATTGACTGGAGATATTAATAAACAAATTAAAGTAGTTAAAACAAAATAGGCCTTAAAAGGTGTGTTAGTATGTTGCTTTCCTATGCAAAATACTTGCACACCAAATTCGAACTTAATTAAGAGCTGTAAAATATATAATGACAAAACAATTTATGAAAAAAACAAAATACCTAATTTTAATAATTATTTTATTAAAGTTAAGCACATTGTCTTTTGGACAAGCACCAACAACTTGGTCAATTAATCCTTCTGCTTTTCAATACCAAATGACAGTAACTAGTAAAGCTAATATTGCTTGTATAGATTTAGCAGATACTAATAATTATATTGCTGCATTTGTAGGCTCTCAATGTCGTGGTCTTGTCAAAACCAAAACTGCTGTTGGAAACAGTAAACTGGGCCTTCTTACAATTAAAAGTAATGTTGTAAGTGGTGAGAAAGTGGCATTTAAAATTTACAGATATTCTACCAACACAATATCAAATTTTTTGGATTCTATGGTTTTTGTTCAGGGAACTCAACATGGAACTCTCACCAATCCAATTATGTTATATACAAATCATGCGCCAACTGATATTGCAATTACAACACATACTATTTTAGAAAATACTCCTCCTTCAACACCAATAGCTACTTTATCTGCCATTGATATCGATCCAGGAACAATTTTTACTTATTCTTTAACTTCTGGCCAATTAGGAAATATTGGATTTTCAATTAATGGAAATAAATTAGTATTGGACTCTACTTTAAATAATGAACCGGATTCCATAAAAATAATTGAAATTATTGTAGATGATAATGGAGGATGTACCTATGTTGAAACATTTACTCTTAATATAATTAGAACAAATGAAGCTCCTGTAAATATAATTATTGATACTTTATTTGTTACCGAGGATAATGAACCAAACTTTCATCTTAGCAAAATAAAAACGTTGGATAATGATAATCCGGATTATTTCAAATACAGTTTAGTTTTAGGATCAGGTGATGAAGATAATTCACAATTCGAAATTCAAGATAGTAGTTTGTATATTCTCGATAAAGCAAACTATGATGTTAAAGAAGTATATCATGTAAGAGTTCGAACGACTGATGTAGGAGGGTTAAGTTTTGAAAAAGCCTTTGATATTATAGTAATTGATGTCGCTGGAAATTCAATACCGTTGCCATCTACTAACTATATTTCACCAAATGGCGATGGCAAAAATGATTATTGGAAAATAGAAAATGTTTTAATTTATAAAGGTTTTTCCTTGCAAATTTTTGATCAGTTTGGACAAGTAATTTATGATGTGCCAAATAATTATAATAATGAATTTGATGGGAAATTTAATGGGAATGCATTGCCGACTGGTAATTACTATTATGTTTTTAAAAATGAAAAGAAAACATTTAAAGGTAACATCGCAATTGTAAACTAAAAACCAAACTATTTAAAAAAAAATCATGAAAAGCGCACTATATTTATTAATTCTATTTTCAGCATTTAGCACAAACGCTCAAATTTTATCATACGACTTTTATTCATTTAAAGTAAATAACATGTTTAATGTTAACCCTGCATATACTGGAAAAGACGAAGGGTTGAATATTATTTTAAGCGCTCAAACACAAAACAAAGGAGTGTCTTACGCAAATAAAAATTATATGTTTGGAATGCATTCCAAAATATCGAAAAAGCAAGCATTAGGTTTTAAAATTATTTCAGATACTCGTGGAGCTTTTCAAGTTTTAAAAGTAGATTTATCATATGCATATATTGTAAAAATATCCGATGATATGAAATTCACATTAGGTTTATCTGGCGGATTATTAAAGAATAGTTTTTTGATTAATCGAATAGATAATTATCAAAATCTTGATCCTTCAGATCCTACATTAACAAAATCTTATTACAATACCAATCAGTTTGCTGCAGGGGCAGGTTTTTTATATAATTATAAAGGTTTAGATGTTAGTTTTTCAATGCCTCATCTTATATCAACTAATCAGCCAATAAATAGTTATATGAATGCTGCAATATTTTATACAATTAAAGCAAAAGAAAAATTAGATATTACACCTTGGATCTGTTATCAAAATATTCCAGTAACAAAAGATGTTACATCTTTGTTTTTAAAAGCTATGTATAATAAGATAATTTGGTTGCAATTTGGATATCAAACAAACAAAACCTATTGCGCCATGTTTGGAGTTAATATAGAGAATTTGAGTATTGGATATGGCTATAAATCCAGCAACAAACAATTTAATACTGTAACTTCAGGAATACATGAAATAACATTTGGTTTTAGAATTACTGAAACTCCAAAAATTTTAAAACGATTTTTCTTACCCAAAATATAAATTTAGGGTTTGTTTTAAATTAGTATTTAATAAAAGAGTATATTTTTTATGATAATTAATATAAGATTGTTTTCTTGTTTTTTGCTTTTATTAATTTGGCAAAATCAATATGCTCAAAAAGAGTTATTAATTGAATCTCAAAAGCTTTATAAAGAAAATAAATTTATTGAAGTTTTGACAATAATTAATAAAGTAATTAAGCATAATGTAACTAAGCACAGCTCATTAGCATTTAATTTGAGAGGACTAATATATTTACATTTATTTAAGCAAGAGACAATACATTATTCATCTAAAATTCATTTGCTTGATAGTGCTATGAGTTCTATATTAATGTCTATTAATATTGATTCTACGGATTCAAATAAAGCAAGCAATTTTAATGCATTGAAAACGGGTGCTGAATCTTATTACAAAATAAGTTTAGTTTTACTTAAAGATTCTTTAAACAGTGCAAAATCTAGAAAAGCTTTTCTAAATTATATTAAGTACACTTATTTGTATGATCATAAATTTAATTTTAAAGAAATTGAAATTGATTATTATAATAAAAGAGGAACTTGTTTTTTAGACTTTTATTTAAAAAATGAGCATAATGATACCTATGCAGATCTTGCAAAAATGTCATTAATAAGAGTTCTTGAGTTAGATCAACATAATGTTTTGGCGAAATCAAATCTTGCTATTTTGCAAAAACACCAAAATGAACTTTTGGACAAGGAAAGAAATCAACTATTAAAGTCAGAAATAAACAAAGTAGAAGAAAAAAATAGAACAGAAATTCAGAGTAAAGAATTTAAGATTCAATCATTAAATAAACGTCATGATATTTATCATGCTGAATTGAAAAATCAAAAAGCTGAGAATCAAAAAAATGCTGAAAAAATAAAGTTAATATCACAAGAAAAAGAATTTCATGAAATTGAAAGTGAAAAAAATAGGCAAATAAAAAATTTAATTTCTTTTGTACTTGTTTTAGTAATCATTATTGCAATATTTAGTATTGTTAATTTGATCAAAAATAAAAGAGCAAAAAAAATAATCACAGAACAAAAAGATTTAATTGAAGAAAAACAAAAGGAAATTTTAGAAAGTATTTCTTATGCAAAATATTTACAAGAAGCTATACTTCCATCACATGATTTTTTGAATCAAAGTTTTCCAAATAATTTTGTTATTTATAAACCAAAAGATATTGTTGCAGGTGATTTTTATTGGTCTGAAAAGGTTAATGATTTGTTTTTTATTGCAGTAGCAGATAGTACAGGACATGGAGTCCCTGGAGCAATGATTTCAATAGTTTGTAGTAACGCTTTAAACAGATCGATAAAAGAATTTAGACTTACAGATACAGGATTAATTCTTGATAAAACAAGAGAGTTGGTTATTGAAACTTTTGAAAAAAGTAAAAATGAAGTAAAAGATGGTATGGATATTTCATTACTTTGTATCGATTATTTAAATAGAAAGATAACTTGGAGTGGCGCAAATAATCCACTTTGGTATATACATAATAATGAGTTAAAAGTTATTAAGGCAAATAAACAACCTATTGGGAAGGTGGAAACATTGAGAAATTTTATTTCGCATAACATAAATTATATTGAAAATACAACTTTTTATTTGTTTACAGATGGATTTGCAGATCAATTCGGTGGGGAAAAAGGAAAAAAGTTTATGTATAAAAAATTTTCAGACTTATTACTATTAAATAATGAAGCTTCATTAGATAAACAAGCAATAATTATTAATTATACTTTTGAAAAATGGAAAAAAGATGTTGAGCAAGTTGATGATGTTTGTATAATTGGTATTAGAATTTAATTTTCTGGAGCTTAATTTTAGTTATTGTTATTTTTTAATAAAAGATAAATTATAAAGCTGTAAAATCATAAATTATGAGAGAAATTTTTTAATGGTTTAATGGATTTCACTTCAACTTCTCCTTTAAATATTTAGCTGTATAACTTATTTTATTTTTAGCGACCTCTTCTGGAGTTCCTTCTGCAACTATGTTTCCGCCTTCTTCGCCGCCTTCAGGGCCAATGTCAATGATCCAATCTGCACACTT
>JACMPO010000138.1 GCA_014377455.1 Flavobacterium sp. | reverse complement strand
GTCAAGTTACAATGTTTACGGAACTACTAATGGGTTTCAAAATCTTACTCCCTCTCAAGTTGTAACTCCAACTAATAATGGTGGTTATTCGGTTTATGGAACTACAAATGGATTCCAAAATCTTACTCCTTCTCAAGTTGTAACTCCGGATAATAATGGTGGATATAATGTCTATGGAACTACGAATGGGTTCCAAAATCTTACACCTTTGCAAATCATTGAGCCTGATACTTATGGCGGATATAATGTGTATGAAACAACTAATGGGTTTCAAAACATTACACCTTCAGAAGTTATAGTGCCAACTAATAACTCTGGTTATTAAAATCATAATTTAATCTATAAAAAACTACAATTAACACTTAAAAATCAATTATTATGAAAAATTTACTATTCGTTATCGCATTTTTATTCTTTTCAGTTGTGTCATTTGCACAAGTATCAGTTAGCGGTTATTACAGAAGTAATGGCACTTATGTTCAGCCCCATCAGCGTACTTACCCAAACGCTACTCGCAATGATAATTACAGTACCATTGGCAACACCAATCCATATACTGGAACAGCAGGAACACAACCAAGAGATGGTTACAGAACTACAAGAAGCACTTATACGCCAACTTACAGCAGACCAACTTATACTTATTCGACGCCACAAACCTACGATTCACCAAACTATTCGACCCAAAGTTATTCTTCGCCAAATTACAGTTCTAATAATACAATTTATACAGGTTCTCGAGGAGGTCAATACTACATTAACAGTAACGGAAACAAAACTTACGTTAGATAATTAATAAGTAAAAATACCAATCTATTGTCTATAAATAAATAGATTGGTATTTGATTTTCAAAAACTTAATGCAGTTATTGTATTCTAAAATAGCATCTTCTCAAAAAAAATAGTTATTTTGTGCTTTGTTTAAAAAGTATAGCACATTAAAATGAGTAAAGCAACCCAATACAGCCAACTATCGGACCAAGAATTAGTAGTTTTAATTAAAGAAAATCAAGACTATCTGGGTGAAGTTTATAAACGATGTAAGCAATACAGCATTTCATTTTTGCGAAAAATGACCAGCAACAAATTGCAAGATTACGAGCTGGACGATATTTTTCACGATAGTATTTTGGTTTTATACGAAAAAATTCTGAAAGGCGATTTTGTTTTGACGGCGTCAATACAGGTATATTTAAATTCAGTTTGTAGGTTTCAGTTGTTGAACAAATTTAAAAACGACAAACGAAATATTGCTTTTGATGATGGAGATTCGGACGGACAAGCATCGGATTACAATAAACAAATTACAGATTGTTTAGACGACATAGAAAATCCCAAAGAAGCACAATTTTTAGCATTAGAAAAAGCTCTTGAAAAAATGAAAACCTCTGGCGAGCGATGTTATGAAATACTTATATTGTTTTGGTATCAAAATAAATCGCACAACGAAATTGCATCAATTATGAATTATTCTAATGACAAAACATCTAAAAAACAAAAATCGGGTTGTCAAGAAAAATTACGAACAATGGCTTTTAACGAAATGAATATTCAATAATGAAAACAGCTATTCCTATCTTACAAAATATAATCCTTTCCGAATTAGAGAAAGATTCAAAGTTTGAAATTCAAAAAACTAATGCTATTTTTTGGACAAATATTACTGTTGATTTATTGCGTTTTGAACAAGATGCCAAGCCAGTTTATGCGTTAATTTACAGTTTAGAATTGGATAATCCTGAAAAAATAATTTCTAAATTAACTACTTTTTTTGAAACTTTTATCAAAGCTTTAGCCGAAAATTATGTTTTGGGAGAAACTTCGGAAGCTACCGACTATTTGCTGCAGTCAAATAACGAAACTTTCGGTAAAGAAGTTGCTTTTTTGAAAACCTTGCAACAAGCAGTTAAAAGTGTCGAACGCAAACGCATCAAATCCTATTTACCAAAATCTTATGAACGACTGACTTTTGAAATTTCTGATACTGATTTTGAAAATGCAACCATAAAAAAAGGTCGTGAAGATTTGCGAGAAAAATTCAAACAATGGAATTCGGAATTGGTTGAAGAATCGACACCTGTAATTTCAATTGCTAATGGTCAAAAAAATAAAATCATATCGTTGTCTTGGCTTAAATATGCTGTTGCTGCTTGTGTAGTTTTGGCAACTGGACTATTCTTTTTTAAATATACAAATCAAGCTATTGTTCCTAATGAAAATACTATTGTTAAGACCGATAATAAAAATGATACACTAAATCCTGAAAAAAACATAACGATTGAAAATGGTATTTCTATTGCTGCCATAACAATAGTTTCTGAAAACACTATCGTGCAACAATCAGAAGCAATGGGTTTTTCCAGTGAAAAGAAACTAAAAATAACAATTACAGTGAAAGATGCTACAAGTCGAATTAAATCGTTAGAAAAATATATTGCAGCAAATACTAAAGAAACAACAACTTTAAATAATTATAAAAAAGAACTGATTGATTTAGAAAAAACAATCGACAATTATGAATTTGATGGTAAATTACTAAAACTATTCAGTAAGTTCAATTTCAAACAAGATGCTGTTTTAGTTACTGATGATCAAAATTATTACCTAAAAAAAGAAAATTTTTATTATGTTTTGAAATCAGAAAATAAAACAATGCAACTAACAAAAGTATCGGATAATAAAATCCTTGAAGTACTTAAAAAAATAAGTTTTGAAAATGAATAATATTCTAAGTCATTCAAAAATTTCCAATAAAATTAAAGCTTTTGTTTTGTTATTTTTAATCGTTTGTACTTTTTCCGTGCAAGGACAAAAAAATGCAGAAACACAAATAAAATCTATTTTTAATCAATTGGTTACCGCTTATGGCAGTCCAAAATCGGCACCTGGATTGATTTTTATAAAAACCAATCCAAAAGCTACAACACCAGCACTTTATAAAGATAAAATCATTAAGGTTGATTTGAGATTGTATGAGCTTTGTCAAACTTTTGGAAAGGACAGCCTCAATGCCTTGTCGGTTGTTATTAGTCACGAATTGGCACATTATTATTATGAACACGATTTTTGTTCCGATTTTGCTTATGCCATTCAAAACAAAAGTGTCCAATTTTCCAAAGGTTTAAAACTCATCAACAAAAATCAAAAAGTAATTTATGAAACCCAAGCCGACGACAAAGGTTTGTTTTATGCTTCCATTGCTGGATACAATCCGTTTGAAATTCAACCAAAAATACTCGATGCTATTTATCAATTTTATCAATTAAAAGATATAAATGTTGGTTATCCTTCAAAAGCAGAACGAAAAGCAATAGCACAAAACGCATTAACAAAAGCACAAAAATTATATACCGTTTTCCGACAAGCAATTCAAGCCAAAGAAAAAAACGAGTATGACCAATCGTTGTCGCTATTTGAAACCGTAAATCAGGATTTTCCATCACGAGAAAACTACAATAATATTGGCGTTATAAAAACC
>JACMPO010000137.1 GCA_014377455.1 Flavobacterium sp. | reverse complement strand
TCAATAGCTCCATTTGTATTCAATCTTAAAACTCCGAAATTTTCGTAATCGGTAGTTGATGTAGTGCTTGGCAAATAGCCTACCGCAATAATTTTACCGTCCGTTTGAATAGCTATTGATTGATAAGTGTAAGTGTACATTGCTAATGACGTACTTACTTTTCCATTAGTTCCGTAAGTTGTATCTAAAGAACCATTGGTATTGTAACGTTCAATTACAACATTTGTTGAATTAATATCAAAACTATAGCAAACAGTTTTACCATCGTTTTGCTGTACCATTGAAGAGATTAAATACGAATTTGCATCTTGAACTTTACCTCCAACTCCAAAAGCGGTATCTAAAGATATATTTTGCCCCAAAGCAAATTGAAAAAACAAAAATGTAAAAGCTGTGAAAAGTAAAGTATGTTTCATAAAAATAAATTTTCACAAAGCAAAAAAAAAAAAACACCTAACAAAATAAATTGCAGGTATTTTTAAAATTTATTATGGTTTATTTTCTAATACTCTCTATTCACATCAAAAGACTCTAAATAATCGGCTACACGTTTTACAAAACTTCCACCAAGTGCACCATCTACAACTCTGTGGTCGTAACTGTGCGACAAGAACATCTTTTGACGAATTCCAATAAAATCACCTTCGGGAGTTTCAATAACCGCAGGCACTTTTCTAATAGCACCAAGAGCTAGAATTCCCACTTGTGGTTGGTTGATAATTGGAGTTCCAAACACAGATCCAAAAGTTCCTACATTAGTAACCGTATAAGTGCCGCCTTGTGTATCGTCTGGTTTTAGTTTTCCAGCTTTAGCTCGGTTTCCTAAATCGTTTACAGCTTTTGCCATCCCAACTAGATTTAACTGATCGGCATTTTTAATTACTGGAACAATTAAATTTCCATTAGGTAAAGCCGCAGCCATTCCGAGGTTGATATTTTTTCTTTTAATGATGAAATCGCCATCAACAGAAATATTTAATCCTGGAAAATCTTTTAATGCTTTTGCTACTGCTTCCATAAATATAGGTGTGAAAGTCAATTTCTCGCCTTCACGTTGCTCGAAAGCGTCTTTTACCTTATTTCTCCATTTTACAATATTGGTAACGTCAACTTCTATAAACGATTGTACGTGAGCCGAAGTTTGTACCGAAGCCACCATATAACCTGAAATGAGTTTTCGCATTCGGTCCATTTCGATGATTTCGTCGCCTCCATTTACAGATTTTGGTTGCGGGTTTTGAGTTTCGTGTTGCGAGTTTCGGGTTTCGGCTTTTGGCGTCTCGACTGCGCTCGATGTGACAGTCTGCATAGGTTGATTTTGCTTCGTCATTTCGCTCTGGTTAGTATCAACTTTCGACTTTCGACTTTCGACAAACTTCAAAAGATCTTCCTTAGTAACGCGTCCTTCTTTTCCTGTTCCAGAAATACTGTCAAGTTCAGCAAACGAAACGCCTTCTTCTTTTGCAATATTTTTTACTAAGGGTGAAAAGAATTTGTCTGAATCAGAAAAATTTTGTGGCGTTGAAACTATTTCTTTAGCAACTTCAACCGATTTTTCTAATTCTGAAACAGCTTGCATCTCGACTGCGCTCGATGTGACATTATCGACTGCGCTCGACGTGACAGAATTATTTTCACTCAATTTTACACTATTTGCTTCAACTGCATTTCCAGCTTCGGTTTCAATAATTGCTATAGTTTGACCTACTTGTACCAAATCGTCTTTTCCAAAAAGTTTCTCAATTAATATTCCTGAAACTTCGCTTGGCACTTCGCTATCTACTTTATCAGTAGCAATTTCAAGTACGGCTTCATCCATTTCAATGGTATCTCCAACTTCTTTTAACCAATTGGTAATCGTTGCTTCTGCAACACTTTCTCCCATTTTTGGAAGTTTTAATTCAAACTTTGCCATATATGTAAACTAAAGTTGTGTTTTTAAATCTTGATTGCAAAATTAGTAATTTAATCTGCATTTAATAATGAATATACTAAATATTTAGGTCAATAATTTCGCCTCGATCTATTGAATTATTGCTTCCAATTATAAAATTAGAACTCGGAATATAGTTTTTAAAAGTTATGTTATTACTTTTATTTGAAATCATAAAATCAATAATTTCCTTGTAGGTAAACGATTTTGTGTCGAATATAATTTCAATATTTAAATTTAATTCGTTACTGAAATCCGATAAATTATGCATTACTTTTTCATCTTTACATAAATTCAGATTCAAATTATTTTTTGAAAAAATAATGAATTTATCTATCTTTCTTGAGTTGATTCTGGTTTGATTTCTCTTAAAAAAAGAAAATAAAAAAGCTCCAATTTCCATAAAAAAATTAAACAGAATTGACTTTTTAAAATGCTTTTTATAGAAAAATTGCATCGCTTCTTGAAACCGTTTCATGTACTTTTCATCACGAAAAGTGCTTTCACCTTTATAATGAATTACGGATGTTTCGTGGAAATAATAATTGTGTTTTCCTTTTTGTAATGCCATATAACTCAAATCGATATCGTCTGAATACATAAAACATTTTTCATCAAAACCACCAATATCGTTATATAAATTACGCTTCATAAACATAAAAGCACCGACTAAAATATCCACTTTTCCTGATTGATTTTCTGATAAATGTTGGGCATAATATTTCCCGAAAATAGTAGATATTTTATACAATCCTGAGATTTTTGTGAAAGCTACCCATGGAGTTGGTACACCGCGTTTTGATTCTGGCAGAAAATTTCCTGTTCCGTCGATAAGTTTAGAACCTATTATTCCAGCAGTTAGCTCATAGCTTTTAGATATTAGTTTTTGAAAAGTATCTTCGGCAACAACAGTATCTGGATTTAATATACAAATATATTCGCCTTTAGCTTGAGCAACCCCGATATTATTTCCTTTTGGGAAACCAAAATTTTCTTTGTTCTCAATAAGTTTTACTGTCGGGAAAAGCGATTTCATCATGGTACAACTGTCGTCAGACGAATTGTTGTCGACTACAATGATTTCGCCATCAATGTTTTCAAGTGCATTTTGGACACTTAAAACGCATTGCTCTAGAAAATAGCGCACATTATAATTGAGGATAATGACCGATAGTTGCATTGGACAAATATAATCTACTTTAATAAAACAATTAGAAATTTAAAAAATACATTAGAATCAAAAAACAATCTATCACCAAGCAAAAAACAAACAAATTACCAAAAACAAGATTATCTGAAAAACAAATAAAAAGTATTGCCACTACTAAGGATAGTATAAGAATAATAACATTCAACTTGGATTGAAAAAATGAAATATCCGCAGTTTCAACATGATTATTATATTTAATTTCAAACCTTTTATTTTGATTCAAAAAAAAGGTTTTTACCACGAATAGTTTATCATTCTTTTTTAAATTATCTCCGAAATTTATATTATTTGGTAAAAAATACTTAACCTTATCTGTTGTGATTAAAAAACAAGACGTTATTGAGCCTCCTTGTTTATATGACATTCTTTCAGTCTTACAATTAAAGTTATCAAATATTATGGGTTTCTTTACTTCTAATCCTGAATAGAAATCAACAAATAAAATAACAACTATAAAAATAATTCCTAATGAAGCTTTTCTCAAGTATCCAACTGAATTCATAATAATTGATTTCAACAAATATAATGTACTTTTGCAAAAAATTATCGTTGTGAATTACTTATCAGTCGAAAATATCAAGAAATCTTTTGGCGAACGAACGTTGTTTGAAAACATTTCGTTTGGCATTAATAAGGATCAAAAAATTGCTTTTATTGCCAAAAATGGTTCAGGAAAAACCTGCATCATGAAAATTATAAATGGCGATGATACGCCTGATACTGGGCAAGTGGTGATTAGAAAAGACATAAAAATGGCATTTCTTTCGCAAGTGCCACAACTGCAAGACGAACTCACAATTGAGGAAAGTATTTTTGCTAGCGATAACGAAATTCTGCACGTTATTGAACGATACGAAAAAGCGATTGAAAACCCAGACGATGCTGACGCTTATGCAAAAGCATTTGAAGATATGGACCGATATGATGCTTGGGATTTTGAAAATCAGTTCAAACAAATATTGTTTAAATTGAAGCTGGAAGATTTCAAATTGAAGGTAAAAAATCTTTCTGGCGGACAAAAAAAGCGTCTTTCATTGGCGATTATTCTGATCAATAAACCTGATTTACTAATTCTAGACGAACCAACGAATCACCTTGATTTAGAAATGATTGAATGGCTGGAAAGTTATTTTGCTAAAGAAAATATTACGCTATTTATGGTTACTCACGATCGGTTTTTTTTAGAACGTGTGTGTAATGAAATCATAGAATTAGATAATGGCAAATTATATACTTACAAAGGAAATTATTCTTATTATTTAGAAAAAAAAGAAGAACGATTAACTAGTGAAAATGCAAGTATAGACAAGGCTCAAAATCTTTTTGTAAAAGAATTGGCTTGGATGCGACGTCAACCAAAAGCGCGAACTACAAAATCGAAATCGCGACAAGATGACTTTTATGTAATAAAGGAAAAAGCCGAAAGCCGACGTAAAGAAAATAAAGTGGAGCTCGAAATTAACATGGAACGAATGGGAAGCAAGATTATTGAGCTTCATAAAATTTCGAAAAAATTTGGTGAAAAAGTAATTTTAAATAACTTTAGTTTTGATTTTCAGCGTGGCGCACGAATTGGAATAATTGGTAAAAACGGAACAGGAAAATCTACTTTTTTAAATTTGCTAACGCAAACTATTCCTGCCGATTCGGGAAAAGTGGTTATGGGTGAAACCATAAAAATTGGTTATTATACTCAAAGTGGAATAAACCCAAAACCTGGCCAACGTGTTATCGATATTATCAAAGAATATGGCGAATATATTCCGCTAATGAAAGGCAGATTAATTTCGGCATCGCAATTATTAGAACGCTTTTTATTTGACAGTAAAAAGCAGTATGATTTTGTTGAAAAACTTTCGGGTGGCGAATTGAAACGCTTGTATTTATGTACTGTTTTGATTCAGAATCCAAACTTTTTAATTCTGGATGAACCAACGAATGATTTGGATATTATAACGTTAAATGTTTTAGAAAGTTTCTTGTTGGATTATCCTGGATGTTTACTTGTAGTTTCGCACGATCGATATTTTATGGATAAAATTGTAGACGATTTATTTGTTTTTCGAGGCAATGGCGTTGTAGAGAATTTTCCAGGAAATTATTCTGATTTTAGAGCGTATGAAGATTCGGCAGAGCCAATTTCTAAAGATGATAAAAATACATCTAACGAATCAAAATCTTGGAAACAAGCCAAAACAATTTCATCTGGATTAAATTTTAACGAGCAAAAAGAATTCAATAAAATAGAAAAAGAAATTAAGGATTTAGAACATCAGAAAAAACAAATTGAACAATTATTTTCTGACGGAAAAGTAGCTGATAACGAAATTGAAAACAAAGCATTAGAACTTCAAAAAGTTATCAATTTAAAAGAAGAAAAAGAAGAACGTTGGTTTGAATTGAGTTCTAAAATGGAGTAATAATTAGTATTCAGTTTACAGTCTCAGTGAGCAGATTGAAAACTGAAAACTGTGACTGAAAACCGTGTCTATATTTAAATCCTACATAAACTTCCTATGGAACTCCAACAATCAACATGGAGTGCATTCGCCATTTGTATATGATTTGGTAACCAAATGCTTTTATGACAAAACAACTTATCCCGAATATTCTATTCTAAAAAGCTATCGGAAATCATTATTAGATAATGCTAACACGATTGAAATAACCGATTTTGGTGCTGGTTCACGAGTTTTTAAAAGTAATACAAGAGCAATTAATCAAATTGCTAAAAATGCTGGAATATCTTCAAATCGTGCCGAATTATTATTCAGAATTGTTAACTATTTTCAATCTGAAATTATTTTAGAAATTGGAACTTCGCTAAGTTTAGCAACTTCGGCGTTGGCGTTGGGAAATCCAAAAGCAAAAATCACAACCTTAGAAGGTTGCGCAAATACAATGGCAGTTGCAAAAAGTCAATGTCAATTGCAAAATGTATATAATATTGAATTTGTAAATACAAAATTTGAAGATTATCTGAAATCTTTTGACTTTGGTCTTTTGACTTTTAACTTAATCTACTTCGACGGCAATCATTCAAAAAAAGCAACATTAGAATATTTTGAACTTTTATTATCAACTATTTCAAATGATTCCGTTTGGATTTTTGATGATATTCACTGGAGTTTAGAAATGGAAGAAGCCTGGGAAACAATCAAAAATCACAAAAAAGTTACTGTTTCAATTGATACTTTTCAATGGGGAATTGTATTTTTTAGAAAAGAACAACTGAAACAGCACTACGTCATAAGAATGTAAAATTTCGAGCTGGAAATCTTTCGATTTAAATTATTCAATGATAATCTTTTGTGAAAATTTGAAATTAGTATTATCTGTGATTTCAACTACATAAAAACCAGAACTTTGAATTGGATTTATACTTATTTGATTTTCATTTTCAGATAATGAAATAGTTTTGGAGTCAATTAAGTTGCCTAAAATCCCATATATTTTTAAATCCGCTTTTTCAAAAATTTGATTGGAATTGATTAATAAAATCCCATTTGGAATTTCTGATGAAACTAATACAAATTTTGGTTTTTCAATTTGATTTGTACCAAGAATTAAACCAGTCCAAGATTTTGCAACACTTATTAATCCAGCTCTTCCAACTGGAATTGAATTTGTACTTTGTCTGAAATGTAACCTGTCTATATTTCCTGTTGCATCAGTTCCAACTGCTGTAGAAACATCTGCTACTGCTGGAACTCCGTTTGCAATCACAGGATCAACGTATAACGAAACTAAATCATCTGCTGTTCCTGAAAGTTGAGAATATTTAAAAATTAATAAATGATCTTGAGAAAAAGCATACGAATTTGTTGTGTAAGAAGTTGCTCCACTACCTTTGCTAATTCCAATTACAAAAGTACTAGAAGTAACTGTTTTAATGTACATTCTAAAAGCAATATTAAACGCAGATCCGCTGAGTACTCTAAAAGAATCGTTTGGTGAAGTTGCCGCACTCGTCAAATTTACCATGAACCCAAAATAAGTTATTCCAGTTTGAGCTGTAAAAAGTCTGCCACAACTATCTTTGTCATTATTTAACTCAAGAGAATTTGGACTCGATCCATAATTTAAATAAGTAAAACCTTGATTTAAAACACTTGCATTTGTACAAATTGCTCCTGCACAACTGCCACCACCACCAAGAGCGGTATTGTTTGACCAAGCACCTTGTCCGCTTAACTGTGTTCCAGTATTGTAAGAAGCTAAATTTTCTTGAAAAACACTTTGTCCAAAAATTATATTGCAAGATACAAAAGATATTAATAGTAGAATTTTTTTCATGATTTGATATATTAGTGAGTTATTACATGTAAATGTAAATAATATAGTTCAAATAAATAAATTTTAAGTTTGAACAAGTTGTTGTTACCTTTGCACAATATTTCAAAAAATGAATTTATCACAATATTCTAAGGAGTTTTCTTATAATTTAAAACTTGCATATCCTGTAATTTTAGGAATGTTAGGCCATACCTTAATAGGGATTGTAGACAATATTATGGTTGGAAAATTGGGTTCTACAGAGTTGGCAGCAGTATCATTGGGCAATAGCATGATTTTTATTGCGATGTCTATCGGAATTGGGTTTTCAACCGCTATAACTCCAATAGTTGCCGAAGCTGATGCCGAAAAAAATCAATTTAAAATAAGAGCTGCATTTCATCACGGCTTGTTTTTATGCATTATTTTGGGTGTCCTACTTTTTTTATTGGTGATTTTAGCTAAGCCAATAATGGAATTATTACATCAACCAAATGATGTAATTATACTTGCAAAACCCTATTTAAATTGGGTTGCATTTTCGCTAGTTCCATTAATCATTTATCAAGGATATAAGCAATTTGCCGATGGATTATCGTTAACAAAATATTCGATGTATGCCATAATTATGGCAAATATTGTTCATGTCATACTAAATTATTGTCTTATTTATGGATTTTGGATTTTTCCAAAAATGGGAATCTTGGGTGCAGGACTTGGAACCGTAATTTCAAGAATTATGATGGTGACTTTTATGCATTTTATACTCATCAGACGTGAAAAATTAAAGCCTTATTTTGAGAAATTTAGCTTTGAAGAAATAAAAAAAACTATGCTCAGAAAAATAATAAATCTGGGGTTTCCATCGGCTATGCAAATGCTTTTTGAAGTTGTACTTTTTACAGTTGCAATTTGGTTGTGCGGCACTATTGGGAAAACCAGTCAGGCAGCAAATCAAATAGCGCTGAGTTTAGCATCTTCAACATTTATGGTTGCCATGGGATTAAGCGTTGTTTCCATGATACGAATAAGTCAACAAAAAGGCTTGAAAGATTATAAAAATTTAATAATCATAGCACGATCAATTTTTTTATTAGCCATTCTTATTGAAATAGTTTTTGCCTTTTTGTTTGTCCTTTTACACAATTTATTACCCTATATTTTCTTAAACATGGAGGATAATCTTCAATTGCTTGACAATCAAGAAGTAGTTTTAATAGCTGGCAAATTATTATTGGTTGCAGCTGTTTTTCAAATTTCAGATGGAATTCAAGTTGTTGTACTAGGTGCGCTTCGTGGATTGCAAGATGTGAAAATTCCAATGTATCTAACTTTTATTTCCTATTGGATTATTGGTTTTCCAATTTCATATTATTTAGGCGAATATACTTCATTTAAAGCAGTCGGAGTTTGGATTGGGCTTTTAGCCGGACTCACAGCGGCTGCAATTTCGCTCTATGCAAGATTTCATTATCTAACAAATAAGTTGCATAAAAATTCAGAAAATAAAGCAGATAAATAAAAAAACGTTAACATAATTTGTAACATTAAGTTACTTACAACGTATAACTATTGTACAATTTAAAAAACATAAAATGATACTATTAATTATTATTGGAATTATATTACTATTCATTAGTTTTTCTCTTCAAAAAAACTTTTCACCAATGTCTAAGTACTTAAATTTATTTAAGTTTGGGGGTTTGGTTCTGTTGATTATTGGAATTTCAACTTCACTATTTAAACAAATTAATGCAGGAAATGTTGGAGTAAAATCGCTTTACGGAAATGTAGATAATGACGTTTTAGAAAGTGGTTTGCATGTTATTAACCCTTTAGTTGATGTGACTGAAATGAATATTCAAACCCAAAATTATACCATGTCAGCGGTTCATAATGAAGGAGCTCAAGATGGTGACGATGCAATACGGGTTTTGTCAGCTGACGGATTAGAAGTTGTAATTGACCTAACAGTTTTATATAGAATTCTTCCTTCAGATGCGCCAAAAATATATAAAAATATTGGTATAGATTTTACAAACAAAATTGTAAGACCTATAACAAGAACCAGAATTCGAGACAACGCAGTTTATTATGATGCAGTTTCTTTATACTCAACAAAAAGAAACGAGTTTCAACAACGAATTTTTAAAACTATCGAACAAGATTTTAAAACTCGTGGTTTAGTATTAGAACAACTTTTGATACGAAATATTGATTTACCAAAATCAGTAAAAGTAACTATTGAGAGTAAAATTAATGCCGAACAAGATGCTCAAAAAATGCAATTTGTTTTACAGAAAGAAAAACAAGAAGCCGAACGTAAACGAGTTGAAGCTCAAGGTATAGCGGATTATCAAAAAATAATTTCGACTGGATTGTCTGACAAGCAACTGCAATACGAACAAATTAAAGCTCAGAAAGAATTAGCCGCATCGCCAAATACCAAAATTATTTTTATGGGAAAAGGAAGTGCTCCAATGATTTTATCTGATAAATAATTAAAAAAAACAACTATGGAATTACCAAAATTCGTTCTAGGTGACAATACCGATTTTCCTGATGATATTTTTATCATACACCTTGATTATCCTCGATTTATAATAAATTTAAAAGATGACGAAGTGGAGTTTATGGAGGAAGATGAAGATTTAGATGAAGCCGAATTAAAAGCTGAAATGGAAGGTTTAATTAATGAAGCTAACGCTTTTTATGATCGTGAAATGGAACGATATGAAAAAGAATAATTCCTATTATTTAAAATAAATTCCTAATAAATTTTTAGCAGCTGCAAAAGGTGAAATTTCATTTTTTTGCACTGCTTTTTTATTTTGTTCCAAAAGCAAACATATTTCAGAATGGTTATAAAAGTTAGTTTTTAATTGTTCATTTATTGTTTCTAACATCCAATATTGATTTTGTTCCATACGATTTTCAACAAAATAATTATTGCTTTTAGTAAGTTCTAAATAGTTTAAAATAGTTTCCCACACATCCTCCACTCCATCCTTTGTGATAGAACTACACGTAGAAACTTTCGGATTCCAGCCAGATTTTTTAGCTGGAAATAAATGCAAAGCATTACTAAATTCTGATTTTGCAGCATTTGCCCTTTTTACATTATCACCATCTGCTTTATTGATTACTATTGCATCTGCCATTTCCATAATGCCACGTTTTATTCCTTGCAATTCATCTCCAGCTCCCGAAATTTTTAATAATAAAAAAAAGTCTACCATACTGTGAACAGCAGTTTCACTCTGACCAACTCCAACTGTTTCAATTATTATTGTGTCAAATCCTGTAGCTTCACAAAGAATTATCGCTTCACGTGTTTTTCTTGCAACTCCACCAAGATTTTCTCCAGAAGCACTAGGGCGTATATAAGCATTTTTATCTTTTACAAGCTCCTCCATTCTGGTTTTATCACCCAGAATACTGCCGTGACTTATGGTGCTGCTTGGATCGACCGCTAAAACAGCAACTTTTTTCCCAATCGAAGTTAAATACAAACCAAAACATTCAATAAAAGTACTTTTCCCAACACCAGGAACACCAGTAATTCCAATTCGAACCGATTTATTTGCAAACGGCAAACAAGCATTTATCACTTCATTTGCTTTTTCTAAATGTTCAAAATTCGTACTTTCTACAAGAGTTATTGCCCTACTTAACGCAACTTTATCTTGTTTTAAAATCCCTTCTATTAATTCGTTTGCCGATGGTTGAAATTTTCTAAAACGCACAATTTGTTCCACCGAATTTTTACTTAAAATTTCGGGTGAAGCAACGCCTTTTTTCTCTGATAAGGCTGATTTTGGGTGTTTTTTATTCAAATCAAAAGTTATTATTATTCACAAATTTACATATTTTATTTGAAACATTTTTTTAATTTGGAGCAAATGGCTTGGGTATTATTTGCAAATTACATTCCCGCTTTCATCCCAAAACTCCTCTCGTTTTTAAATAACGAGTGGAGATTTTTCCTTTCAATCTGGGCTATAAAATAAAGGTTATCGTACTTTAATAAATTTCCAAAACAAAATTAATTTAACCATTTTGCTAATCGTTTTAAATAATCTAATTTTACCAATATAAATAGTTTTACAATGATAGTTTCATTACAAATAATTGGTTTCCTTATAGATATTGTTGGAATTAAAAATATTTTGTTTGACAAAGAAAGTCTTGATCATTATGGTCATGATGAAACCGAAGATTTTGTTTTTCCGCCATCTGTAGTTGTTAAGCCAGCAAATGCTACTGAAATTTCAGAAATCATGAAACTAGCCAACGAATATAAAATTCCCGTAACACCACTTGGAGCACGGACAGGTTTAAGTGGTGGGGCACTTTGCATTCATAAAGGCATCGGTTTATCCACAGAAAGACTTAATAAAATAGTGCGTATTGACGAACAAAACTTACAAATAGAAGTTGAACCTGCCGTTATCACTCAAGTTTTAAGAGAAGCCGTTGCCGAAAAAGGACTTTTTTATCCACCAGATCCAAGTAGTCAAGGAAGTTGCTGGATAGGTGGAAATGTTGCTGAAAATGCTGGTGGAGCAAGAGCAGTAAAATATGGAGTTACTAAAGATTATGTTTTAAATTTAGAGATAGTGTTGCCCAATGGAGAAATTATTTGGACGGGGGCTAACACTTTAAAAAATTCTACTGGGTATAATTTAACTCAGTTGATGGTAGGTAGCGAAGGAACTTTGGGAATTATCACAAAAATAGTTTTGAAGCTGATTCCGAAAAATAATCACAATGTATTAATGTTGGTTCCTTTTTATAATGCCAGTGAAGCTTGCGAAGCAGTTTCGGCAATTTTTAGAGCAGGAATTATTCCAAGTGCTTTGGAATTTATGGAGCGTGAAGCAATAGACTGGACATTGAAATTTATTCCAAACTTAAATGTTAAAGTACACGATGCCGTTCAGGCGCATTTATTAATAGAAGTCGATGGGAATTATCCCGAAATATTATTTGCAGAAGCAGAAAAAATTATGACCGTTTTAGAACAATTTGAAACAGATGATGTTTTATTTGCAGATACCGAAGATCAAAAAAATGCTCTCTGGAAAATGAGACGCAGTGTTGCCGAAGCTGTTAAAGCAAATTCAATTTATAAAGAAGAAGATACTGTTGTACCAAGATATGAACTACCAAAACTACTTATGGGAATTAAACAAATAGGCAAAAAATATGGATTCCAATCGGTTTGTTATGGTCATGCTGGTGATGGAAATTTACATGTAAACATTATCAAAGGCACAATGACTGACGAAAATTGGAAAACAGAGGTCACTAAAGGAATTCGGGAAATTTTTGAACTCACTGTTTCCTTAAAAGGAACTCTTTCTGGTGAACACGGTATTGGTTTTGTGCAAAAAAATTACATGGATATTGCATTTTCAGAAACACATTTGCAACTCATGAAAAACATAAAAGGTGTTTTCGACCCAAACAATATTTTAAATCCCGGGAAAATTTTTCCAGACTAATACATTGATACATTAGTAAATAGTATTTTCTAGTTTTTCATATTTATTATGAATATACAATATCAAAACTCCTAACAATACTGCAATTACAGTTATAGAAGTATTTAAAATTCCATCAATATTAAATGAAAGTTTAATTAAAATAGTAGAAATTATAAAACCCGAATTTCGGATAACCTGATTAAATTTATCGGTATGCAAAAATGAAAATAACAATAACAAAACATCTATTAGAATCAAAATTGTGAAAAATTCGTCAAAGAAAATTTTGTTTGTATTTTTTATAGAAACAGAAGACTGGTTTAACGAATAAAAGTTTTCATAAATCCAAAATCCAAAATTATAAACTGCCAAAACTAGAAAGATAGGAACCAAAATAGTAGCAATTATTTTTTTAAGCTTGATAAAATTTAGTACCTCTTGTGAGATTTCTGTTTTTGGTTTTACATCAACAATTTTATAAAAAATATAAATCAAATAAAATAAAATCAAAACTGCAATAACATCTAATGCAAATAAAACGTCGTCTTTTTTATGAAACCAATCCGTAATAAATTCTAATTTATATAAATCTTTGAATATCCTACGGATTATGATTAAAGTGATGATTTCGTATTGCTTTCCGATGTATTTAGTAGTAGATTTTGGTAAATAATAAACTAGTAAATAAGCTTCATATAACAATATAAATGAAAATGGAGTATATATTGCAACCATCGGATTTTTTAATAATCCCGAAAAATCATTTGGAGAAATCAAGCCAAAATCGACTATAACAATAAGACTTAAGTGAATGATAAAACTTATTATTGCAATAGATACAACAACTTTCTCGCTTAAATTTTTAGTTTTTTCTGATAAAAATTTATTAAATAGCCAATCAAACATTTGATTTATCGTTTGCATTTTTTGTTAAAATTAACAAATTTAGAATCAGCATAAACAAAACAATTGTTAATTAATTAAAATTAAAATTATTGTTCAGTGAAATTAACAACATTTTCAGAAGCATTTTTAAAGGTTGGTGCTTTTTCAGTAATTGAAGCAACTCTTTTTTTGTTGAGTTTTAAGGTAACGTCAGCTTTAGTTGTAAATAATAACATGGACATAAAGGGATTGTTCATATAAGGCAAAATTAATTGCAATCCATTTTCGAGTGAACTAATCTCTATTCGTTCTTCTTGCTGATATTTAAACGTGATTTCAAATCCAATTTTATTTTCTACAATTACAGCACGAACATAAATATTCATTAAATCGCTATTGCCAATAGTTTTAGCAAGCGTAAGTTTAGCAAATGTTTTGCTAATGATGCTTTTTTTTACAGCATCAAAAAATAAATTATAAACCTCTAAATTTGGCATTTAATATCAATTTTGGACTTATTGTGAACTTTTTTTAATCAAATTATCGTAATATAAGGGAAGAAATTACATCTTTCCGAAGTTCCTCATTTATCATTTTAATTATTTTTTCCTTACCAAAACTGAGCTCTTCTCGTAAAACCGAAGAAGTAAGAGAAACATACAGCGTATTTCCTTTTAAAAAAACTTCTTTTGTATAACTATTAACTCCATTCCCCATGAGGCTTTTCCAAGCTTGTTCAACGTCAATTTTATCCATGCCTGCTTCCAATTTATTTACTTGAATAAACTGTTTTAAAACATCAGAAATTGAACTTTCATTACTAATTCGTTTGGCCATTTTGATTTGTTATGAAAATTATTTTAATGAAAATGGAATTTGTTTTTTGTAATGATATTCTAGATCGTCTTTATTTTTTAGAACAAAAGTAGAATCCTTAATTTCTAAAATTTGTTCTTTCCATTTTGCATATTCAGTGCTGTAATTTATAAAATATTCTTCTTTTTCATGAGTTATAACAATTTTTTCAATTAAATCGTTTACTAAGTATTTCCCGTCAAGTTGGGGATAAACTTTTTTACGAAATCCTTTATTGTTTTTTATTTCAAAGTAATCTATCGCTTCATTAATTTTATATTGTTTTTTACCTCCATTTGGCAAGTCTACTTTTTCTATTTCCCAGTAACCATTAATTTTTGCAACATCATTCTCAGTTATCTTTTGTTTACAGGAACAAAAAATTAATGTGATTATAAGTATAATAACGAAATTTTTCATAGATTTTTATTAAAGTTTAAATTTACAATTATTTATCACAGAATAAAAAGTATTTTTGATTAAACCATTTGTTAAAATATATGTCAAAAGCTTAAACTTTTACTTATGAAAAAATACTTTACTTTAGTTTTGATTGCATCACTATTAACAAGTTGTAGTTCATCAAAGTCAGATGATGGAAGTGGTAATTCTAGTATTCCAGTTGAGCAAATATATTTCCCACCAATTGATGGCAGTAATACGTGGGAAACTAAATCGATTACCGATATTGGCTGGAATCAATCTGCGGTTCAACCTTTATTAGATTACCTGAATGTTAAACATTCCAAAGGATTTATAATTTTAGTAAACGGTAAAATAGTGATGGAAAACTATTTTAATGGTCATGATGCAGTAACAAATTGGTATTGGGCTAGTGCTGGAAAAACTTTAACCTCAACAGTAACTGGTATTACTGTGCAAGAAGGATTGCTTAATTTGGATGAAAAAGTTTCGACATACATCGGTACTGGTTGGACAAATGAGCCACTTGCTAAAGAAAATTTAATCACAAATAGAAATTTACTTTCTATGACATCTGGAATTGATGATTATGTAAACGGTGTTTATAGCGATGATGTTACTCCATCGAGTTTAAATTATAAAGCCGATGCCGGAACTAGATGGGCTTACAGCAATGTATATGTAAAATTACAAGATGTTATTGCAAATGCTACAAACCTAACTTTTCCAAATTATTTTAATGCGAAACTCCGTGATAAAATAGGTATGAACGGAATTTGGTTTACTTCAGGAAATAATATTGTTTACACAAGTACCACAAGGAGTATGGCACGCTTTGGTTTACTAATGCTTAATAAAGGGAAATGGAATTCGGATATAATATTAAATGAAAATTATTTTAATACTGCTACAAATACTTCGCAAAATATAAATTTAAGTTACGGTTATTTATGGTGGCTAAATGGAAAAGTAAGTTACCATTTGCCTCAAACACAAAATACATTTAATGGAAGCATAATTCCTACAGCACCTTCAGATATGTTTATGGCTCTTGGGAAAAATGATCAGAAAATATATGTGGTTCCTAGCAAAAAAATGGTAGTAATTCGAATGGGCGATGCAGCAGATAATACAAATCTGGCGCTTTCAGATTTCGATCAAACGCTTTGGACTAAAATTAATGCTTTATATCAATAGTGTATTTATAATTAAATTGGATTCTATAAATCTATTTTGTTGTAAATATTTAAAATTATATTAAACCTATTTTAATCAAGTTATCAGAAATTAATTACATCTTGCTAAATAAAAAAACCACTTTAGAAATACTTCTAAAGTGGTTTTTAAATACTGTTTATAAAATATTATTCTGAAATAATTTTTCCTGTTTGAATCAAACCATTCTTATTAACTAATTTATAAATATATAAACCAGATTGTAAATTTAAATTTACTTGAGTAGAGTTTTGGTTAATATTTTGTTCAAATACTATTTTACCTAACAAATCATATACTGAAAACATACTATTATTATTTTCGTCGTTCACATCAATTGTAAAGACATCTTTAAACGGATTAGGATAAATTGAAATATTATTTTTATTAACTACAGAATTGGTAGTCAATATAGTACAACCAGCAGTAATATTATCTGTAATAGCAGAAGTTGTTAAAGCTCCGTTAGTGGTAAGTACTCTTCCTTCTACATTAGCTCCTGTTCCCACATTTATAGCTCCATTATTACAAACTACAGTTCCTTTTATTTGCGAATAATCGTTTATCGCTACAGCCCCATTAACAATCCAGTAAATATTTTTTGCCTGAGCACCATTCAATAATACTACATTAGCAAAAGTACTTGTGGAAAGCGCTCCATAAATTTTGATAACAAATACTGCATTAGCATAATTTTGGGCGTCTAAAAATAAACTGTTTGTAAGTACAGTCCCGCCACTTAATAAATAAGTGTGGGGAGTTAAAAGTAAATCATTGCCAAATTGAGCTGGATATAAAAGTTGAATATCTTGTGGAAGAGCATTTAAATAGGTTCTAACATTTAATAAATCTGCTGCACATTGCGCTGTAGAATTATCTGGTATTGGATGAATTGTACCATTAACATTCATACTGTTATAACCTGTAGTTAAACCCACATTTGTTCCAATATCGCCAGTTACATTTGTTACACCCGAATTGGTTACATCATCAACACCTGAAAATATGGCATAACAAACTGTTGACGCCAAATTTGGAGCAACAGGTCCTGTTAATGTTGGACTTCCGCATCCTTGTGGAATTCGACCATTTATTCCATTCACTGTTATTGCACCAGTAGTTGATAATAATCTGCCTTCTAGAGTAGAATTTACATCCATTAAAATTGCTGCATTATGTGCAACAATAGTTCCTTTCATTTTTGTCCCTGATGACATATCAACTAAACCTTCAGTTTTCCAAAATACATTGCAAGCTAGAGCTCCATTAATAAGCGTAATTTGAGATAAAGAGTTAGTAGAGAATGAGCCTTGTATTTTAAAGACAAAAACAGAATTTGGATTATTTTGACCATCAAGAATCAAATTTCCATTTAAAACTGCCGCACTATTGATAGAATAAACTCCAGGATTTAAAGTATTTCCATTACCTAACTGAGATGATGGAAAATAGTTTGGAATTAATGAATTTATCTGATTATAAGCAATTTGTAAATCAGCAGCTGCTTGACTGCTGGCTAAATTATTATCCTGCATTACACCATTTACATTTCCAAATCCTGTGGAAGTAGCTCCAGAGGTATTAGTACCAACATTTCCTGTGAGGTGAGTCATAAGGCTATTTGTGACATTACAAGAGACTGCTCCATTAGAAGAAAATAGTACAAAATTTGCAGAACTTCCTAATACTGGGGCTTGGGAATTTGCAATAAATCCTGTGAACATCATGGTAACAGTCGTAAAGTAAAAAAGTAATTTTGTTTTCATAATTAAAAAATTAGAAACAACGTAGGTGTTGTTAGAGTATCATAAAGATAATATGCGATTCTAAATAACTATTATATAATTAGAACAGAATATTATATTATTAAACTATAAACACTTGTAATATTTTTTCGGAAATCAATAAAATGGAGATTTGTTAATTTGAAAAGATGAATGAAAAAATCAAATAATTACCTTTTTATTTTATTTTTTTCTTAAGTTTAAAAATCTTTGAAATGTGAAGAGTAACAAAACAAAAGATAATAATTGTATCCCCATAGATACATCAGAAAGTTTTTTTTCAATAAGTTTTGAAACAACAATCATAATTGTACATACTAATATTAAATAAAATGGAGAGTCGTTAAGTATAGAAAAAAATCTTTTCATAATATTTAATTGAAAAATGAATCTACAAACTCATATTTATTAAAAACTTGTAAATCTTCAATTCCTTCTCCAACTCCAATATATTTTACTGGGATTTTAAACTGATCTGAAATTCCAATTACTACGCCACCTTTTGCAGTTCCATCAAGTTTTGTAACCGCAAGACAAGTTACTTCGGTAGTTGCTGTAAATTGGGTTGCTTGTTCAAAGGCATTTTGTCCAGTTGAACCGTCTAGTACAAGCAGTACATCGTGAGGCGCATCATGAACTACTTTTTGCATTACACGTTTCACCTTTGTAAGTTCATTCATTAAATTTACTTTATTATGTAATCGACCAGCGGTATCAATAATTACAACATCTGCATTTTGCGAAACTGCACTTTGCAAGGTGTCAAACGCAACTGATGCAGGATCACTTCCCATTTGTTGTTTTACAATGGGAACCCCTACTTGATCTGCCCAAATTTGTAATTGATCAATAGCTGCAGCTCTAAAAGTATCAGCTGCACCCAAAACAACTTTGTAACCAGATTTTTTTAACTGATATGCTAATTTTCCAATTGTAGTGGTTTTTCCTACACCATTAACTCCCACAACCATAATGACATACGGTTTTTTATTTTTAGGAATTTCAAATTCGGATGCTACACCAATGTTAGTCTCAGATAAAAGTGAAGCAACTTCTTCTCGAAGAATTTTATTTAATTCATCGGTACCGACATATTTATCATTTGCAACTCGTTGCTCTATTCTTGTTATAATTTTTAATGTTGTTTTCACACCAACATCAGATGAAACTAAGACTTCTTCAAGATTATCGAGTACTTCATCATCTACTTTCGATTTTCCGGCAACAGCCTTTGTAAGTTTTGAAAAAAAGGACGACTTGCTTTGCTCCAAGCCTTTATCTAAAGTTTCTTTTTTTTCGGAAGAGAATATTCTTTTAAAAAAACTCATATTCAAGTTTTAAGTTATTTTGTTTTAAGATATGTAACATTTAGGTGATTTAAATAGCATTTAAAAAACTATTTATTCTAAATTAATTTTTAGAATTAAAATGATTAATAGTAAATCCAGCAATCAAAATTTAAAAATTCTAAATGAAATGTCATTGAAATGCATTACAAATATAAAAATAAAAAAGCTACTTTCTGTCGAAAGTAGCTTAGTATAAATTATATTTTTGGATTATTTCTTTGCTAAAAAACTATCCACTTCTTCTGGAGTCATAATACTTTCAACAAATGTATAAGCCCCTGTTTTTGGAGATTTTATCATTTTAATTGCTTTTGATAATCTTTTTGAAGATGTTTGTAACGATGCTACTGTTTTCTTTGCCATGATTTATAGGGAATATTGAAATTTAAATTAAAAATTTCTAATTATTTTATTTCTTTGTGAACGGTCATTTTTTTCAAGATTGGATTAAATTTTTTAATCTCTAATCTATCGGGAGTATTTTTTTTGTTTTTAGTACTAATGTAACGAGAAGTTCCAGGTAAACCTGTAGTTTTATGCTCTGTACATTCTAAAATTACCTGAATTCTATTTCCTTTCTTTGCCATTTTGGTGTATAGTTGTTTAGGATAAGATTATTTAATAAATCCTTGTGCTTGTGCTTTTTTCAAAACAGCAGCAATTCCATTTTTATTGATTGTTTTTATTGTAGATGCAGCTACTCTTAATGAAATCCATCTGTCTTCTTCTGGAAGATAGAAACGTTTTTTAACTAAGTTTACAGAAAATTTTCTCTTAGTTTTGTTCATAGCGTGGGAAACATTATTTCCTACCATCGCTTTTTTACCAGTAAGGTCACAAACTCTTGACATTATTCTTATAGTTTATTGTTATTCAATTTCAGTTTGCAAAGAAACAAAAAAGAAACCATCGAAACAAAAAAATTTTAAACATTTTTTAAAATTTCTTTTTGTACTATTTCAAACGCTTTATTGACAGTTCGGTCGATTACTTTTTCGCGCGGTTGACCAAAATTAAACTCCTCTACAACAATATTATCAGGTGTTGCAACTGCAATAAAAACTGTTCCAACCGTTAAATCCGAATCACCTTTGAAAGGTCCAGCATTGCCAGTTGTAGCAATTGCATAATCGGTTTTCATAAGCTTTTTTATACCTTTTGCCATCTCGATTGCAACTTCTTTAGATACAACAGAAAAGTTGTCAATTGTATTTTGAGATACTCCTAAAACCGAAACTTTAGTATCAGTTGCATAACTTACCACACTTCCCCGAAAATATTGAGATGCACCAGGAACAGCTGTTAAAAGTTGTGCAATTTTACCTCCAGTACAACTTTCAGCAGTTGCAATAGTTTTTTTACTTTGAGATAACAATCTCCCTATGACAACCTCAATTGTTTCATCCTCGTCAAAACCTACAATAATATCACTGATTAGTTTTGTTAATGATTCTACATTTTGAGCTATTGCCTCTTCTAAAAGTTGTTGATCACTTCCACGAGCAGTAAGTCGTAACCTAACTCTGCCTGGATTTGGCAAATAAGCAAGCTTTATAAAATCGGGTAAATTATTTTCCCATTGCTCAATGCGTTCAGCAACTAAACTTTCGCCTTGACCGTAAGTTAAAATAGTTTTATGAATAATATAGGGACGCTCATATTCTTTAACAACTTTTGGGATAATTTCATTATTAACCAGATACTTCATTTCATAAGGAACACCTGGTAGCGAAATGTAAACAGTATTCTCTTTTTTCATCCACATTCCAGGCGCAGTTCCAATTTTATTAAAAAGTATTTGACACTTTGAGGGAACAAGAGCTTGATCACGATTCATTTGAGTGATGGGTCTTTTAAAAATGCTTTCTATTAACTCGGTTACATGGTATAAAACTGCCTTGTTTTCGACCAAAACATCATCAAAATATTCGCAAAAAGTATGTTTAGTAATGTCATCTTTCGTAGGACCAAGACCACCTGTTATAATAACTAAGTCGACTTTATTTTGAAGCGATTTAAAGGTAGATAAAATATGATTTTTATCATCGGAAATGGAAAGCATCTCAGTGGTTTGAACACCAATTTTATCCAACGCTTTTGCTATATATCCTGAATTTGTATCAATAATTTGACCTATTAATATTTCATCACCAATAGTTACTATTGTTGCTTTCATTTAGTAATTATAGAATTAAGATTTAAATTATGTAATTAAAAAAAATTACTTTGTTCCTATTTACAATTCAAAATCTTTCTTAATTTCCTTAATTGCTTTTTCAACTTGGTCTTGAATACTTTCAAAAGTTGCAGTAATTTCGCGACGTTTGCCTTCAGTTTTTGTCCAAGCTTCTACTTGAAGTATTTCTTCGTAAGCCATATTTAAACCTAATAAATCGAGTGTTGGTTTTATTTTATGAGCATAGGCATAAGCAAGTTTATGTTCTTTAGTTTTAATTCCAAGATCTATTTGTTTTAAATCTAAAGGTACTTCTGTTACAAAAAGTGAGATAATTTGCATAACAAAATCAGGATCATTGTCTGATAATGCATAGACTTTTGCTAAGTTGTAGTGTAATGCCATTATTTTATCTGTATTCTAAATAGTTTTTTGTTTTGTATATATCCTTCCAATAGGTCATTTGGTTTTATTGCGCCAACTCCTTGTGGTGTTCCAGTAAATATAATATCACCTTTTTTCAATGTAAAATATTGTGAAACATGAGATATTAATTCATCTATCTTCCAAATCATCAAATTAGTATTTCCTTTTTGAACCGTTTCCCCATTTTTTATTAGTTCAAAGTTAATGTTTTCAAGTGAATCAAACTCACTTTTTGAGATGAAGTCTCCAATTACTGCTGAACCATCAAACGCTTTGGATTTTTCCCAAGGTAAACCTTTTGATTTCAATTCATTTTGTAAATCTCTTGCTGTAAAATCAATCCCCAATCCAATTTCATCATAATAATTTGATGCAAATTTGGGTTCAATATATTTCCCTACTTTATTAATTTTAACTAAAATTTCAACTTCATGATGCACATCGTTTGTAAATTCAGGAATTACAAAAGGATGTTGCTTAAGTAAAATGGCTGAGTCTGGTTTTAAAAAAACTACAGGTTCTGATGGTCGCTCGTTTTGCAACTCATTGATATGATCTACATAATTGCGACCGATACAAATTATTTTCATTTTTATGTAATTAGTGAAAGTAGTTAGTGATTAGTAAAACTAGTTGCTAATCGCTAATTACTAAAAACTATTTTGTATTCAATTTTCTTAATTTTAATGCCGTTAAAACTTTTTTAGTATATAATGGAAAATCTGCTCCTTGAATCCAACCATAATATCCAGGTTCTTTTTCAAAAACATCGGTTACTAGTTGACCTTTATTTTTACCAAAGGTAAATATTTCATTTCCATCGTTGTTTAATGCAATAAAACCAGCAAAATCTAGTGATTTTTTTCGTGTTGTAAACTCAGATAGTGACTTCATATCATTTTCTAAATTTTTGTATCGATCCAGTTGAGCTTTTAAAATTTCGTAAGTAGCCATTGTATCTGCCTCAGCTGAATGTGCATTTTGTAAAATTTCATTACAATAAAATTTGTATGCAGCACTTAAAGTTCGTTCTTCCATTTTATGAAAAATAGTTTGAACATCAACAGAATATCTATTTTTCATATCAAAATCCAAACCAGCACGCAACATTTCCTCAGCTAAAAGTGGAATGTCAAATCGATCTGAATTAAATCCTGCAAGATCAGAATCTTTTATCATGGCATAAATTTGTGGTGCAAGCTCTTTAAAAGTAGGTTCGTTGGCTACTTTTTCATTTGTAATTCCATGAACTGCAGTAGTTTGTGGAGGAATAGAAATTGTTGGGTTTACTAACCATGTTTTGCTTTCTTTATTGCCATTGGGAAAAACTTTAAAAATTGCAATTTCAACAATTCTATCTTTGGCTACTTCTATTCCCGTAGTTTCAAGATCGAAAAAACAAATAGGTCGGTTTAATTTTAATTCCATTAGTATTAGATTGGTGGCAAATATAAAATTTTGAAGTTACCGTTGGTCGATTATTTACTTTTTTAAGTTTTTTTTGAATTACTTTTTTAAAAATTTAATTAATCCGTTCATGTATACCTGCTGATCGTCGTACATACTCATGTGGCTTCCATTTGGACAAGTGAGGTTGGTTCCCATTGGAAATTGTGTTGCCATCCATTTCATATATTCTGGATCCATTGTATCGTATTTTCCACCAATTGTAAGGGTTGGAATTTTAATATTTTTGAGTTCTTTGGATACATCCCAAGTTGTTAATTTACCAGATATTCCCAGTTCACTTGGTCCTTGCATTGTAACGTAAAGTGAATTATTTAATCTGCTAAATGATCTGTTAACAGGTTCTGGCCAATCTTTTACTGGTAATCTTAAAATGTGTTGGTTGTAAAAGTTATTCATTAATAAATCCATGTACTTAGGATTTGAAAAGTCTTTTTTTGTTTCAATATCTTGAATTGTTTTTAAAACATCTGGTGGCAATTGTTTTGCTAAAACTTTTGAGTATTTTCCATATTCTGGACAACTAGCCATCATATTTGAAATAATTAAACCTTTCATATTATTTTGATATTTTAAAGCATATTGCATTGCTAAAATACCTCCCCAAGAATGTCCTAACAAATAAAAATTAGATTTATCAAGATTCAATGCTTTCCTAACTTGCTCTACTTCTTCCACATATCGAGGTAAATCCCACATTAAAGTATCTTTTGGGTTGTCAGAAAAACCAGTACCTAACTGATCATAATAAATAAATTCGATTCCCTCTTTGGGCAAAAAACTTTCCATACACTCAAAATATTCATGCGACATACCAGGGCCACCATTTAATAATAAAACTTTTATTTTTGGATTATTTCCTATACGTTTTGTCCAAACCTTAAAATCACCTTTTGGTGTATTAATAGTAATCATTTTTACCCCACCATTTTTTATTCCTGTGGTTTCATCCAAAAAATAATTATTAGTTTGGGTTTTGTTGTTGCAAGAAATTAAAAATGCAAAAACCGCTAAAATCAAAAATTTTACTTTCATTTTATTTAATTTAAATTTTGTTATAATACATTGCTTTAACAATTCCATCGGCAAGACCTATTTTTGGTACATAAATCTGTCTTGCACCACTCCATTTCATTGCATTTAAATAAATCATTGTTGCAGGAATTATTACATCGGCTCTATCGGTATTTAACCCTAATTCTGATATGCGCTGTTCATACGTTAGAGAATTTAAATATTGATATTGAGAATTTAAATACATGTAAGACAATGGTTTGTCCTGATGTTTTCCAGATAATTTGAACAGTTTATTTATATTACCTCCAGATCCAATTAACGTGATATTCTCATATTGTTCGGTCACACATTTTATCCACTTTTCTATTTCATGCCACACCACATCGTTCACCATATTATTTAACAAGCGTACGGTTCCATTTTTAAACGATTTTGAAATCACAATTTTACCGTCTGAAAAAAGTGAAAACTCAGTACTTCCACCACCTACATCAACATAAAGGTACGTTTTATCGGTAACTAAAAATCCGTGTAAATCAGACGATGCAATAATCGATGCTTCTATTTTACCATCAATAATATCAATTTCAATTTCTGATTGTTGTTTTATAATTGCTGCAACATCTTTTCCATTATATGCTTCCCGCATTGCCGATGTGGCGCAAGCCTTATATTTTTCGACTTTATAAACTTTCATTAAAAGTTTAAATGCTTTCATAGCATCAGTCATTCTATCAATATTTTCCTCAGAAATCTCTCCCACGGTAAATGCGTCTTGACCTAGTCGAATTGGCACACGAATTAACGCTGATTTATTAAATTGGGTCTCTTTATTATCTTGCTCAACAACGTTAGTTATTAGTAAACGCATCGCATTTGAACCAATATCGATTGCAGCATATTTTTTAATTGAAATCATTAATGACTTTTATTTATAGAAATTATGGAAAGTTACTGTTTATTTAATAACAAATGTCATTAAAAATTACAATCCAATCATTCGCTTAAAAAACTTTTTACGTGCAGTTTTCATTTTAAATTGCTTTGTTTTACCTGATAAAATTTTAAGTAATTCATCTTTAGGATGCTTACTTAATTCTGAATAACGATTGGCAATAATTTTAATCATTTCTTTGGACAACCACATTTTTTTAAAATTGTCCATACGCGATTCTATATCTAAATTTTTAAATTCCATTCTATTCAAATCAATAAGATAAAAGTCATAAAGTCCAGCTTCTTTTTTAATAATGAGCGTATTTCCTGGTGAATGATCTAAAAAATTGATATTAGCTTCATGAAGTGAAAAAGTAAAATCGGTAAATTGTTGTAAAATAAGTTCCCGATCGGGAAACTTTGGACTGTGAATTAACTCTCTAAATGTAAAATTATAATCAATTTGTTTAGATATATAAAAGCTTTTGTTTAGCAATCCCAAACAATTACGTTCCTCGATATATGCTATTGGAAAAGGGGTTAAAATGGAATGTTGAATTAAATAATTAGCATAATCATAAGATCTTTTTGCTTTTGAATTTCTAAAAAAAGAATAAATTATAGATTTCAAAAAACCTGGCTTTTGAAAAAATTTAATGTTTACTTTTTCATCATCTAACAAATTTGATTTAATTGTGTTTCGAGAGCCTTTAACTATTAGTTTTCCTTCATCAAAAAAGTTATTAACTAATTGGATTATAGCGTTTTGCTTGGAATAATACTCTTTATTGACGATTATTTGCACTTGATGAAATTATATTTTGGTTTAAAAGTATAAAAAATAGTACTTTGCAACAAGAAATACTTTTATGAAGAAAATTTTAATAATCCAAAACAAGCGTATTGGAGATGTACTTATAAGTTCGGTAATTGCGAATAATTATAAATCTAAATATCCCGATAGTGAAATTCATTTGATGGCATACAATTTTACTCACGGAGTTATAGAAAACAATCCGAATATTGACAAAATAATTGGTATTGATGAGAAAGAATTGAAAAAAATTAAGAATTTATACAAGATTATTAAACAAGTTAAATTATCAAAATATGATGTGATTTTTGATCCTTACTCAAAATTACAAAGTCGACTAATTTGTAAATTTAGTGGTGCTAAAAAAACAGTTGGCCATAAAAGCAGAAAAAAAATTGGGAATTTTGGATATTACACAAATCCCACCGAGATTTTAAAAGTAAAGACAAAAATTTGTGGTAAAGCGATTGAAGATCGAATTCATTTGTTGCAACAAATAGACACTTTTGAAAATATAAATTATGAACCTAAAATATATTTAACTCCACAAGAAATTACACAAAATCCATTAAAAAAATATCAAGATAAAAAAGTAATTATGCTTGGAATTTTAGGTAGTGTTCCAGCAAAATCAATGCCTTACGAATATATGGCACAAATTGTAGATTACATCACAACAAAATTTGACTATTACCTGCTGTTTAATTTTGCTCCTAATCAAAAGGAAGAAGCTGACAAAATTTATAATTTATGTACTCAAAAACAAAATATAATTAAAGATATTTCAGCTCCAACGATTCGAGATTTTGCAGTTTTAATGAGTAAGTGTGACGCATTAATATCTAACGAAGGTGGAACTGTTCATATTGCGAAAGCAATAGGAAAACCAACTTTTACAATTTTTTCACCATATATTAATAAAGACGATTGGAGTAGTTTTGAAGATGGAAAATTTCATAAATCTGTTCATCTTTTAGATTTTTTACCAAATGCAATTTCTAATTTATCATATGAAAAAAGTAGAGAAATTGAAAAAAATCCTAGAGAATTATATTTGAAATTTACTCCAGAATTAATAATTCCTGAACTAAATGACTTTTTGAATTACAATTTAAAATAAAAAAAGACTATCAAAATAACAATGATAGTCTTTAATTTATTGAATTTAAAATTTTATTTTTTTACTACTAATCTAAAACCTTCACCGTGAATATTTAATATTTCCACATTTGGATCTTCCTTAAGATATTTTCTTAATTTAGCAATGTAAACATCCATACTTCTAGAGGTGAAATAGTTATCGTCTCTCCAAATTTTAGTTAATGCTAATTCTCTTGGCATCAAATCGTCTTCATACAATGCCAACATTTTAAGCAATTCATTCTCTTTGGGTGATAGCTTAATTTGTTCATTACCTGGAAAACTCAAAAATCGTAACTTGGAATTCAAATGAAATTTACCAATTTCAAATTCAAATTTAATATTTTCCGATTTAGTTTCAGATGCTTTTCGTTGCATTATCGCTTTAATTTTCATCAATAAAACTTCTGAGTCAAATGGTTTATTTAAATAATCATCAGCACCGACTTTGTACCCTTTTAACACATCTTCTTTCATGGTTTTTGCAGTTAAAAAAACTATTGGAACCTCTTTATTTTTATCTCTAATTTCTTTTGCCAAAGTATATCCATCTTTATAAGGCATCATGACATCTAAAATACATAAATCATAGGTATCTTTTTTGAATTTTTCAAAACCTTCCATTCCATTTTTTGCTAATGTTACTTCAAAATCATTTAGCATTAGATAATCTTTCAGAATAGAACCAAAATTTTGATCATCTTCGACCAAAAGTATTTTTTTATTTTCTTTTTCCATTTTTTTTTAATTTATGAGTGGGACTTTAATTATAAATGTACTTCCTTTTCCTTTTTCGCTTTCTACGAAAATTTGACCATTATGATCTTCAACAATTCTTTTTACATAAGCTAAGCCTAAACCATGACCTTTAACATTATGTAAATCACCAGTATGTTCGCGGTAGAACTTTTCGAAAATTCGTTTTTGAGCCACTTTGCTCATACCGGAACCATGATCCTTAATTTTTATTAAAATAAAATCTTTTAAATTTTCAGTATAAATATCGATTATAGGATTTTCAGGTGAATACTTTATAGCATTATCTAAAATATTTACAATCACATTAGTGAAATGTACGTCGTTTAGTAGTATTGTGGTTCTATTTGCATCTAAATGAGTTGTTATTGAACCATTTCTGTCTTCAATAATCAAATTTACGTGTTCAATAGCGTCTTCAATAATGTCATGAACATTTTGGGATTCTTTAGTAATATCTAATTCTCTTTTTTCTAGTTTTGAAATCCGCAAAACATTTTCCACTTGTGCATGCATTCGCTTGTTTTCATCTCTAATCATTTCTAAGTAGCGAAATACCTTTTCTTTATCATCGATAACTTTAGGATTTTTTATAGCATCAAGAGCTAAATTTATTGTAGCAATTGGAGTTTTAAATTCATGAGTCATGTTGTTTATAAAATCAGTTTTAATTTCTGATATCTGACGTTGACGTATAAGCTGATTCAAAGCATTTGCGTAAGCAATTATAATTATTAAAGTAAAAATTATTGATAACAGAGTAATTCCAAGTAATTCGGAAAATAAAAATTTAATTTTATGAGGGAAAGTTATTAAAAGCGAATATTTGTTATTTCCGTCATTATCAATAAATATTGGAATGGTGTACGTTGCGTTTTTATCAAATCTAAAATGCTCTGATTTAATTTTAGTGGCTAAACCGTTACTGTAAACGTTAAATTCAAATGGGGTTTTTACTCCGTACTCATTTAATTCTCTTTCCAATAATTTTTGTAAGTTTTCAACTGAAACTCGATCTTGGATTGGATAATTAGAAGAAATATCTTTATAAGCAATTTCAAATTGTGCGTTTTCTAAAATATCAATATTTCCCGATTTTTCTATTGTTGTATTGGGTATCGGTTGAGTTTCGATACTTATATTTTCAAGAGAGTTATTATTAAAAATTTCAGTCTTGCGCTTTGCTGCATAACTTTTTACCTTAACACTATCATTTTTTTTGTCAAAGAACGTGGCAAATATATCGTAATCTTCTGCTATGATGCTATTTGAATAAACAATGGTTTGATTTGTTTTCGAGTTACGTTGATAATAACCATATTCTAGTAAGTCAGTTTTTTTGGGATTTTTCCCTGTACTATCTTTAAGTTTTTTACACTTACTGTAAAAAGCGTATTCTTCTTGTTTTTGTAGTTTAGAAGCTACATTTCCTAACACTTGTTTAACGTGAAACTTAAATTGTTCTTCATTATTTTCAAGTGATTTGTTGAACCAGTAAACTTGAACCATTATTATTCCTAATAATGACAAACTCATTAAAACAACTAACAACCTAAAAACAAACTTATTCATCGAAACAAATTTAGTATTTTAACATTTACACAGTTAATGTATTAACCAAATATTAACATTGCATAAAAAAATTATTTAATTGACAATGTTTTAATAATCTCTAAAACTTGCATTTTCATATCTTCTAAATTTTCGTTTTGAATAACAAAGTCACTCCGCTCAATTCGCTGATTATCTGATAATTGATTATTTATTCGATTTAATACTTTTTCTCTTGAAGTATTATCACGTTTTAAAACTCTTTCGATTCTAGTTTCTATAGGTGCAACAACTGTTAAAATCAAATCGCAATCCTTGTAGCTTCCGCTTTCGAAAAGTATTGCAGCTTCTTTTACTACAAAAGGTTCTTTTTTATTAATGGAAACCCAACGGTCGAAATGCATTTTAACCTCAGGATGAACTAAAGCATTAAGTTGTTTTAACTTTTCGGGTTCTTTAAAAACAATAGAAGCTAATTTTTCTCGATTTAAACTAGTTCCTAAAACTACCTCATTACCAAAAATTGCTTCAATCTTTGTAATAATTTTTGGGAATTCCATCACTTTTTTAGCTTCTAAATCTGAAATATAAACTGGAATACCTAGGGATTTAATGTAATTTGCAACTGTAGTTTTACCACTACCTATACCACCTGTAAGACCTATTATTTTAGTTTTTATATGCTGTGATAATTCCTTAAACTCATTGATTTCAATAGATTCAATTTGATTCATAAAAAATAATTCAGGAAAAGCAACTTCCGGTTTTTTTTTCAAAATTTGAATCTTCACAAACGATTCTAAAAAACCTAATCCATATCCAAAAAATTGTTTCCAAACAGCTATAAGCGATAGAAAACCTATACTAATGCTTTTATTTTGATAGGTAGAAAATAAAAATATGATTATAAAATATGCGAAATATATTTTTAAAGGAATATCAAATAGCACAAAAAGACAAATAATTGAAAAATAGAATCCTGTAACAAAAAGCGTGGGAAACCAAAAAGTTATTTTACTATACTCAGGATACCAATAATTTAATATTGGTCTTGCCTTTCCAAATTTGGAAACTTGAACAGAAAATTTTTCCCAATCGATTCGTCGCTTATGATAAACAAAAGCTTTAGGAAATAAGCGTGTTTTAAAACCTAAATTCCACAGTCTGATGCTTAAATCTGGATCTTCGCCAGGATGAATATTTCCAAAGCCGTTAGATTCCTGAAAAGCTTTCTGAGAAATTCCCATATTAAAACTGCGCGGTTGAAATTTTGAAATAGATTCCGAACCTCCGCGAATACCACCTGTAGTTAAAAATGAAGTCATCGAAAAATTAATAGCCTTCTGAATATTAGAAAACGATTTCAAAGCTGTATCAGGACCTCCAAAACAGTCAACAAATTCAGTTTCTAATTCAATTTCAACTTCATCTAAATAATTATTTGGGATGATGCAATCTGAATCAAAAATTATAAAATAATCTCCCTGAGCCATTTTCATTCCATAATTTCTTGAATCTCCAGGACCAGAATTTGTTTTAAAATAATATGAAATATTAAGTTTTTCTTGAAATTTTTTTACAATTTCTTCGCAATTAATTGTTGATCCATCTTCGACTATTACAATTTCAAAACTTTTTTTGTATTGAAGTTCTACTAGACTCTTTAAAAGTTCATCTATTTCTTCTGGTCGATTAAAAACTGGAATTATTAAAGAAAAAAACATTTTTTAAATTTTAACAAATATACATTTTTATAAAAAAGTAAAAGTCCCGCAATTGCAGGACTTTTAAAAAAAAAATTTATGAACAAATTATTCTTTAATAATCTTTACAGATTTGACAAAATCTCCTGATGAAATTTTTAAAAGATATGTACCAGATGTAAATCTGGATAAATCAATTTGAGCTTGTGTAGTATTAATGTTATCGGTTAATAGTTCTTGACCGGTAATATTAAAAATTTGAACTTTTGTAATATTATGTGAATATTTAATGTTCAATAAATCTTTAATAGGGTTTGGATAATAAGTTAAACCTTTTAAATCAAATGTGTTAATTTCTAACATTGGAGTTACATTTAAAAATATTTGGGCAATATTGTAACAACTAGGAGCATTTTCTACACGTGCATAAACGGTTTGAGGATTTGTTGAATTCATAAATGAAGTTGGATTTAAAATCGAGTTTACCCCATTATCTGCATCAAAAAAATCTACATAATAACTAAATGTAGCACTTGGTTGGTTATAAATTATTGCGTTAGCGGAAGTCAATTCAAAAGCTACAACACCATCTGAATTATCATCTGGATTAGACAATGTAGCATCATTCGTAGATGGATTTGATGAAATTATAGCAGTAACTCCCAGTCTATGATAACTTTCACAATTTATCGTTTGAGATGCATAATATATACTGTTCGAGACTAAACTTGTGTTTGCAGGGAGTAAATTACCTCCTGTTTGAGCATCATACCATTTTATAGAAGTTCCGTTCACATTTAAATCATTAATAGTTGCTGAATTACAAAATACTTGAGTTGTATTTCCTGTAGGTTGTGCTGTTTGCGAAGGGCAATCAAATGCCGAAATTTGAAATTTTCCAGAATTAATGTTTCCATTATCCCACACGTTTACAAATAAAACTTCTCCAGGAATTCTATTTATAAGATTCATTAGAGAAAAATTGCCATCAGTAGAAGAATCATCATCACAAGCTACTAAATTTAAATTAGAACAAGTTCCACTGTATACTGCCATTCCAGTATCTACAATTGCACTTCCATTTGAAGAATTTGTTTCGATTGTAAGATTACCTGAATCCGGAATTGTGATTTTATACCATACATCTCCTCCTGAAAAGGAGGCGCATCCCGGAGCTGGAGGATTTGAATTGGTAGCAGAAATATTGTTTCCAGTTATAGGATTGGTAAAAAAATCCGAACCTGTAATAAGATGAACTGATTCATTACATTCATCATTTAATGGAGATGTTTTAAAAACATATGGTCCTGACCATAAACTATATCCATTTGAATTGCAGTTTGCTCTAACATAAAATTCATAGTTTGTTTCTGGATTTAAACCTGTAACTCCAAAAGGACTTGTAACATTTGGATAATTTGGCGTTCCAGTAGGAATACCTCCACCTGCAATATTTAAATTTAAATCCCAAGAAGTTTCGGCACAACCTACATTCCATGTTAAAGTTGCAGTAGTTCCAGTTATAGAATTTGAGCTTAAATTTGATGGTTGCGGACATGAAACCGGGGCAGTAATCGTAATTAAATAATCCTCTGTTTCACCATAAATATAATTATTACAAGGGTCAATTAAATTTCCTGGAATGCCATAAACATCTCGTAATCTAATAACATGGCTTCCTAATGACGGATTACAAGATAATGTTATAATAAAAGTTGCTGTCCCATTTGAATTAATTGCAGTTGTTGTAAATCCAACTCTTTCAGAAGTTGAAAAAATTGCATCGTCATTGTAATCTATCCATGCCGCAATATTTTGATTTCCAAAAGATCCAACTGTAATATTAACGTTATAACTTGAACCTGCTTGCAAAGAACCCGTATAATTTGATTGTCCAGTAAAAAAAGTATAAGAGGGATTTACTGGATCTACTCCTGTAAAATTAGATAAAGTTGTTCCAACAATATCAATATTTGAAATTAAATCCCCTTCAGTTTTTCCTGTTGAATATGTGGGTGTACAATAACATTGACTTAAAGGATTTAGAGCTATTTGAATTGGATTACTAAATACTGTTTCAGCAGAACCAGAACAAGTTACTGCGCATCTGTAAAAAGTTGTATTGGTTTGTGAAGTATAAAAATTATTAGATATTTCTCCACTTACGTTTGAATAAACCAATCCATTTGCAGATGACTGCCATTGATAAGTAACACCAGATCCAGAAACTGTATTTTGAAGTGACAAAGTAAAATTTGAACCACTACAAACAGATGAATTTGTAGAAAATGTATTTCCAGGGTTTGGAGTTCCAGAACATGGCAATGGTGGGGAAAAAGTATAAGTTAAACCAGATATTGGATATACACTCGAAGAAAGTGCCATTGTATCATTTGAATAAATACTATTTGATGAAACAGTCCAATCAGTTATTGTGGTTCTCGAGTTATAATTTGTAGCTGGCGTATTTGGATTTGCTCTTAAGCCACACTGAACAGTAGTAGCATTTACATCATTTAAAAAAGTTCCATAAACTAAATTTATTACGTTTGATGTTTCGTTTAGTTTGATTTGAAAATTATATGAATCGCCAGTTGATGTATATTTTCTGAAATTTTTCCATTGTATTGTTAAAACCCTATTTGGTGCTGTACCTTGAACCTCAAATCGAATTGAACCTCCAGTTTGTGATTGTAAATCTCTACCTAGAACTGAAATTCTTGCCACAAGTGTATTGCTAACTACTGTATTTATAGAATTTAAAGGAACATAGGACGTTGTAGTATTTAAATCTACAGATGGGGTTAATAATGAGGAACCTAATGCAATCCAACCATTAGTATTTAACCCGAATCTATCGTAAACTAAACCATTAAAGGTAAAATTAAATCCTATTGGATAACCAACTCCAGTATATGCTGCGCTTCCAAGAGGAATTGATGGGTCTGTAAATCGTTCATCATCTGCAAGTATATTTCCTAAAACTGTTCCTCCGGAAATTTCATTATACAAAGAATTAGATTGTGAAAAAACATAAGATGAAATATTTTGAGAAAAACTAATTTGTATTGTAAAACAAAAAAATAATATTAAAAAAGTAATTTTTTTCATCATAGGAAATTTTAAAGATTAAAAATATAAAAGTACTCAAAAAAATTTTCTTAAAGTTTAAAACTAAAACTAAAACTACAAAAAAAGGCTCTACCTAAATAGAACCTTTTAATTTGATTATTTTTTAAATTATTTTTTCATAATTTTTAAAGATTTTATTTGATTTTCAGAAACTATTTTTAATAAATAAGTACCAGAAGATAAACTAGACAAATCAATTTGAACTTGATTAGAATCAAAATTTTTAACAGCCACCTCTTGTCCTAATAAATTGAAAACTTTAACCGAATTTATTGTTTTTTCAGATGATAAATTCAATATATCCTTCACAGGGTTTGGATATAGATTGAAATTATCTGAATTAAAACTTGTATTTGATAATCCTACACTTGTAAGTTTCAAGGTAAAAGTTCCTTGCTCGGAAGCATTACTCCAAACTTGAATATAATAAATTGCACCTGGAGTTAATCCTGTCAAATTTTTAGTAGTTGGTGCAATCAAATTAGAACTACAAGCTCCAGTTAAAGGAGTTAAAGTTGTACAAGTACCAGAATATGCATTTACATTTAATGATGTCATTGTAGTATTAGAAACTAAACAATCAACAGCATCTGAAGGTGCTACAAATGAAAACCATACATCTTGAACTGAACCAAATGGATCACAACTTGGTTGGTTTGGATTTGTTGTTCCATATGAATTATCTGATGTAGTTACAGAACCATCAACAGGTACAATTAAAGCTAAATCACAAGACTGGTTAGCAACTGCAGGAGGAGTTACTACTGCACATGAAACATCCATTGTAAAAGCCCCAACGCTAGTAAAATTATAACCTTCAATCGCTATTTTGTAAGTGGTCACACCATCTGACAAAAAAGTAACTTTTGATCTTGTAGTTATGGTGCAACTTGAGTCATCGTCATTTCCTGCTACTAAAGTTAAAGATCCAGATGTACCTGTGTAAACTAGAACTGAAGTATCATAACTAGAACCACAAAGATTTAGAGTTACTGATTGTGGTGTTCCTGAACCTGTGTATGAATACCAAACATTTGGTGCATCCATATCAGCACCAAATCCATCTGGTGCATTATCCTCATCTAAGGTTGCATAAGTGGTATCACCAGTATAACTGCTTCCACAAGAAATAGCTAATGCATTTGCTAAATTGTCGTTTGCAGGTGGGCATTGTGTTTGCATTAAGTTATTACTAACAACATTACATACTGAAAACTGATCATTTGTTGCAGTCAAAATAACAGAAGTTCCGTTTGTGTATGGTCCAAAAGTAACTGTGCCAGTTGCAGTAACTTGTTGCGAAGGACTTGACTGATTATCAGTTACCGTAATAGAAGTTGCTGAACCTAAATTTGAAATATTAGCCATAACATTAAATGTCAATGCTGGACAGTTGGTCACCACAGCATATGTAACTGTAGGTGGCGTACATGGCGGTATTCCACATTTTAAACTTCGAGTTCTAGAAATAGTACTATTACCACATGCTGTTAGATGGGTGTAAAACCTTACATCACCAGAGACTGTTGAAACCCAAGTAACAGAGCCTGTTCCAAATGTAGCTGCGGTTGCGCCAGCATCTGTGCTAATTGTGATTACATCACTAGATATAGAACTCACAAAGGTATAAGTTTGACCCGATACAAGTGTCACTAGTGAATATTCACTGGCAAAACCTACAGTAGTAATCGTTTGTGATGTCAAACCATCACATGAAGATCCGTTAGGAACAAAAGTTGCTGCAGGATATTGTCCATAAAGAGCCGTTAAACATTGACTGAAAGATAACGTTGACAAGAACAACAAGAATAAAAGAGTAATTTTTTTCATAATATTATTTTTAAGATTATCTAAAATTAAAAAAAATGATTTGAATAAAATCAACAAATTATAATTTTAACTTATACTTGGTATCTCAACTACTTCATTTACCTCGATATTATAGTCAACTTCTTTAAATCCAAAACCAAATAAATTTAAAAAGTCTTGCTTATAACCAGCTAAATCACCTATGTTTGGCAGGGTTTCTGTAGTTGCTTCTAGCCACAATTTTGCTATTTTTTCTTGAACATCTGGTCTCATTTCTAAATCATCTATCCTAATTCGACCTTTTTCATCTGTAGGAATTTCTTTTCCAGAGTATAACTTGTCTTGATATAACCTTTGAATTTGCTCTATGCAACCTTCATGAATTCCTTCTGATTTCATAATTTTATACAATAATGATATGTATAATGGAATAACAGGAATTGCAGAACTTGCTTGGGTTACTAAAGCTTTATTTACAGATACATAAGCATTTCCATTAATATTTTTTAAACTATCAGAAATTTTAAATGCAGTAGCTTCTAAATGATCTTTCGCTCTACCAATGGTTCCTTTTCGATATACTGCCTCCGTAAGTGATGGCCCAATGTAAGAATAAGCAACTGTAGTAGCTCCATCTGATAGTAAGTCTGCTTTTTTTAATTCATCCATCCACATTGCCCAATCTTCACCACCCATTACAACTACTGTGTTTTCTATATCCTCTTCAGTAGCGGGATCAATCGAAATTTCTGATACAATACCTGTATGAAAATCTACCGTTTTATTTGTATAAGTCTGACCAATAGGTTTTAATACAGAGCGATGCAAAACTCCAGTATCAGGATGTAATCGAACTGGCGATGCTAAGCTATATATTACTAAATCTACTTTGCCCAAATCTGCTTTGATTAAATCTAACGTTTGTTGTTTAACTTCTTTTGAAAAGGCATCTCCATTTATACTTTTTGAATACAATCCAACTTTATTTGCTTCTTTTTCAAAAGCAGCAGAATTATAAAATCCTGGTGATCCTGGACGTTTTTCAACAGGAGCTTTTTCAAAAAAAACACCTATAGTTGCAGCGTTACATCCAAAAGCACTCGTAATTCTGGATGCTAACCCAAAACCAGTTGAAGCCCCAATCACTAACACTTTTTTGGCACCTTCAATAGTTCCTTTGGATTTTATATATTCTATTTGATTTTTAATATTTTGCTCACAACCAGAAGGATGAGAGGTTAAACAGATAAATCCACGCATTCTTGGTTCAATTATCATGATCTTAAGTTTTGTTTTATAAAATAGTTTGTTTTTACTTCTAAGAAATTTTGATATTTTTTTAATTTAATAATTCTTTTGCATGAATCAAAGCCGAATCAGAGACGGTATTACCAGACAACATTTGTGCTATTTCTGCAATTCGTTCCTCTTGATTTAATCGCTTTATTTCAGATTGTGTTTGATTAGCTTTCACATATTTAAAAACCTTAAAATGAACTTGACCTTTGCCCGCAATTTGTGGCAAATGGGTTATTGAAAAAACTTGCATTGACGTACTCATTTTTTTCATAATCGCTCCCATTTTATTTGCAATTTCACCCGAAACTCCAGTATCAATCTCGTCAAAAATAATAGTTGGTAATTGTGAATATGAAGCTAAAACCGATTTTACAGCAAGCATAATACGTGACATTTCGCCACCAGAAGCCACTTTTTTTAATAATCCAAAATCAGAACCTTTATTTGCTGAAAACAAAAATTGAATATCGTCTTTTCCATTGGAAAGAAAATCTGACTGAAGTATCAAATCAATCTGAAACCTAGCATTTGCCATTCCTAACTGAGCCAAAATTTCAGTTAAAGAAGTAGTTAAAACTGGAATGGCATTTTCTCTGTTTACATGAATTTTGTTTGCAAGTTCATTTAATGTAGTTTCTAATATCGAAATTCCATCTTTAATATTTTCTATTTCTGATTCTAATGTTACTACTGACACTACTTTTGAATCTAAATCATTTTGTATATCAATTAAATCCGATACTGCGGAAACCTGATGTTTTTTTTGTAACAGATAAATTAATTGAAGTTTTTGATTTAGTAATTCTAAAGCTTCAGGATCGCCATAAATATTTTCAGCCAATCTCGACATTTCTTTTTCAACATCATCAAATTCTATGACAACACTTGAAACTCGTTCAGATAATGTTTCATATTCAGCTGAAAATCCACTTATCTTTTGCAACAAATTTTTAATTTCTTTTAAGTTTTGAAGTACTCCAAGTTGTTCATCATTCGATAACAATATTGACTTGGAAAGTATATCTTTTATTAATTCTACATTATTGAGTTTTTTAAATTCAGCTTCTAATATTTCTTGGTCGTTTGGCTTTAGATTTGCATTTATTAATTCTTCTAATAAAAATGTATTGTAATCTTGTTCGTTCAGAATTGATTTCAAAAACTCTAGTTTTGACTTTAATTCTGACTTCAATTTTTTATACTTTATCAAATTAATCGAATAATTTAATATTAAATCTTGATTAGATGCAACGGCATCAATAATTTGAAATTGATACACATCGTCCGATAACTCTTGCGTTTGATGCTGAGAATGAATATCAAGTAAATGGGAACTCAACTCCTGCAAAACTTGAAGGTTTACAGGTGTGTCGTTTATAAAAGCTCTCGATTTGCCTGATGGTAATATTTCTCGTCTAATAATAGTTTCATTTTCAAAATCTAAATCATTATCATCAAAAAAAGGATTAAGACTGTAATTTTGAATTTCAAAATGAGCTTCTATAATACATTTTTCGTCTTTATTTTTTAATGATGTTAAGTCTGCTCGTTTGCCTAAAACTAATCCAAGTGCACCTAGAAGTATCGATTTACCAGCTCCAGTTTCACCCGTAATAACAGAAAATCCTTCTGAAAAATCGATAGATAATTTTTCAATTAAAGCAAAATTTTCAATGGATAAAGATGTAATCATTAAATAAAAGTACGCTTTATTATGGTTTTATATTACTCCATTTAGAAGAATTTGTGGGAGAAATTTTATTTAATGTATCGACTAAATCTGCCACTGGAACACTAGGTCCACCAGAAAAAATAGATACAATTTCGTCAGCTTTCGCATCAAAAAATATTCGCAACAAATAGGCACTTGGTCTAACTGCAAAAACTTTATCCATTATTAAAATTGCTTTTTTAACTTCGGTTTTTGAACTTAACAAATTTGAATTCATAGTATCCAAACCCAAATATTGATAGGCATACATCGCTTCTTTATAAGGTTTAAATGAATTTGACATTAAATCGTTAATTAAATAATATCGGTTTACAGTTTTATCACCTTGAGTCCAACCCTTATAACTACTTGTAGAAGCTAAACTTGTTATGTTTTGAGCATTTTCAAAATAAGTATCACCGCTTCCTAATGCAAATGTTTCTGCATCAACTCCGATAATGATATTGCAATAAAAAGCTAAAACCGAAATTAAATTAGAATCAAAACTATTAGGACTATAAGTTAACCCTTCAAATTCTGTATATTGAAAATTAAAATCTTTATCATTGATATTCAAAATAGGTGACGAGTAAGTTGAATTAAAAGTAGGTCTTGATGATTCGACTTGAATAGAAGCCTCAAATTGATTCGAATCATAACCACTAACAGAGATAAAAAAATTACAATTTATTTTTTCGTTATCCTTATAATTCTTTTCTGTCCATGTTGTTTTATTTACAAAATCATTTAATGACTTTTCCAAAGTTTTAAAAACCTGAGTATTTGTAGTTGCACTAAGTTTACTGTAGTCTACAATAACTTTACAATTTAACTCTTGCCCAAATCCATTTTGACTAAAACTAATTAAAATTAAAATTATATAGAAACAGTTACGCACCATAATGACTTATTATTTTATTTACAATATCAATTGCTACTTGCTCTTTTGGTTTGAGTTCCATTGGTTCAATAATCAAATCTTTACTAATAAAAGTAATTTTGTTCGTTGGTTTTCCAAAACCTGCACCTTCATCTCGTAATGAATTTAAAACAATCAAATCTAGGTTTTTTTTCTCAATTTTCAGCTTAGCATTTTCGATTTCATTTTCGGTTTCTAAAGCGAAGCCAATTAAAAATTGATTTTTCTTCAACTTACCCATTGATGCTAGTATATCCTTGGTTTTTTCTAATTCAATAGACAATTCTTTTTCACTCTTTTTTATTTTTTGATGTGCAGCATTTTTAGGTTTATAATCAGCAACTGCCGCTGCTGCAATTGCAACATCAACTTGGTTGTAATACTGATGACATGTTTCAAACATCTGTTCAGCAGATACTACTCTAATTAAATTGATAGAATTTTCTTCAATGAATAAGTGTGTAGGACCAGATATTAAAATGACTTCTGCTCCAAGTTTTGCTGCACAAGTAGCAATATCAAAACCCATTTTACCCGACGAGTGATTTCCTATAAAACGAACAGGATCAATAGCTTCGTAAGTTGGACCAGCAGTTATAAGAATTTTTTTTCCTTTAAGTGGTAATTTGCTTTCTAAATCTGCTTCCAGAAAAGCAATTATATTTTCAGGTTCTGCCATTCGACCTTCACCAGAAAGACCACTTGCTAGTTCGCCAACTTCTGCAGGAATAATAAAATTTCCAAATTTTCTTAATGCGTTGAATGATGCAACTGTGGAATCATGTTTATACATATCTAAATCCATTGCTGGAGCAAAATACACAGGACATTTTGCAGATAAGTAAGTTGCAATTAAAAGATTATCGCAATTCCCATTTACCATTTTTGACATCGTATTTGCAGTTGCAGGAGCGATAACTATCAAATCAGCCCAAAGACCTAACTCCACATGATTATTCCATAAAGCATTTTGATCATCTTCGTTATAAAAACTAGAATAAACAGGATTTTTTGATAAAGTAGATAGCGTTAACGGTGTTACAAAATCTTTAGAAGCAGGTGTCATAATCACTTGGACATGTGCACCTGCTTTTATGAACAATCTAACTAAAGATGCGGTTTTGTATGCGGCAATACCACCAGAAATACCCAGTATTATTTTTTTACCGCTTAAAACTGACATTGCTGTAAATTATTTATTGGTATCTTTATAATAAATTTTACCATCTAACCATTCTTGCACGGCAAGAGAGTGTGGTTTTGGCAATTTTTCGTAAAATTTAGAAACTTCTATTTGCTCTTTATTTTCAAAAACTTCTTCTAAACTGTCGTTGTAAGTAGCAAACTCATCTAATTTATCAAGTAATTCTTTTTTGATTTCAGTATTAATTTGATTTGCTCTTTTAGCCATTATTGTTATTGCTTCATAAACATTTCCTGTTGGCTCTTCAATTATGTTTTTATTATAGGTAATTGTGTTTACTGGAGCACTCGTTTTTTTTAAATCCATGACTTTTTATTTTGAAAATTGTTGTAAATCTTTATCGATATTCGCCAACATCTCGTCGGCATTTCTTTTGAATTTTGATGATGCGTTAAATTTAACTAAACCTTGATAAGCAGTTTTTGCAACCATTAATCGCTCTTGCATTTTTTGAGGAACGCTATTTAAAGCTAGTTTATATGCCGAATCTAATTTATAATATAATGCATCTTCTTTATATGGAGTTCCTGGAAAATCTGAAATAAAATTATCCAACGCAATTTGCGCAGCTTTATAATCTGCAATAGTATTATATTGTTTAGCATTTTCAAAATACTTTTTTTCGATCTTGTCTTTCATTACTTTCATAACTGCGTTTGCCTCAGTTAAATAAGCAGATGTTGGATACGTATCAATAAATTCTTGCATTTTAGTGGTTGCTTTATCGGTATCTGTTTGATCTAAACTGTATCGTGGAGACAATTCCGAAAAACATTTTGCGCCCAGAAATGCTGCTTCTTCAACTTTTTCGCTTTTTGGATAGCTTGAAGCAAAACTTTCAAACTGATATCCTGCTAAATAATATTGTTTTGTTTTGTAAAGTGACTGGGAATAAGAATAAAACATTTTCTCCGCCTGAGGTTTTCCTTTATAAACAGGAGCTATTTGTTCATACAGTCGAATGGCTTTATCGTATTTTTTTTTATCATATTGCTTTTCAGCAACAGCAAATTTTTTAGCTACATCTTCAGATTTCATTGCTTTTTGATACTCGCTACACGACGAGAAAATTAAAACAATGGTAAAAAATATAAAAAATTTCTTCATTTTTAAATTATAAGTGCTTTATTTATTGTGTTAATCTAGATTTAAACGGAAAAGCAAAATTAGTTAATAATGTGATACAAAAAACATTTTTTTTAGCAAACCAATTTTCATTCAAAGTCAGTTTAAGTTTATAAATCTTGAACAAATTTAGAAATTCTAATCGCAAGATTTTCATCAACATTTACTAAAGGTAATCGGACCACATTTTCAGACAAACCTAATGTTTTATGAACTTCTTTAATTCCTGCAGGATTTCCTTGTTCAAAAATTAAATCAATTGCATTTGCAAGTTGATAATGCAATTTATAAGCATCTGTAACTTTATGTTGTAATCCATAGCGAACCATTTGGGAAAACTGTGCTGGAAATCCTTCGCCAATTACTGATATTACTCCACTTCCACCAGCTAAAATCATGGGAAGCGCTATCATATCATCACCAGAAATCACTAAAAAATTTTCGGGTTTTCCTTGAATTATTTTCATTGCTTGTACAATATCTCCTGCTGCTTCTTTAATGGCAACGATATTTTTGAAATCATTTGCCAATCTCAAAACGGTTTCCGGCAACATATTGCTGGAAGTTCTCCCTGGAACATTATATAAAATTATTGGTAACGGCGAAGCTTGAGCTATGGCTTTAAAATGTTGATAAATTCCCTCTTGAGTAGGTTTGTTATAGTATGGCGAAACCGATAATATAGCTTCAAAACCAATGAAATTTCTTGTTTTTAATTCTTCAATAATTTTAAGTGTATTATTTCCTCCAACACCAAGTACAACTGGCAAACGATTGTTATTTGCATTTAAAACTGTTTTTATAACCAATTCTTTTTCGTCATTACTTAAAGTTGCATTTTCAGCAGTTGTTCCTAAAACAACAAGATAATCGATGCCGTTATCGATTTGAAAATTTACAATTTTAATGAGTGCATCAACATCTACAGAAAAATCTTTTTTAAACGGAGTAACAAGCGCGACTCCAGTTCCAATAAGTGATTGCATATTATAGTTTGTTTAGAATTTTTAAATATTTGAACATTTCGTCCATAAAAACTTTATAATTTTCTGCATTTGTATCAATCATAAAATGATTTAATCGTTTATCAACCGATGCAAAACCAACTTTAAAACTCGCTTTTGACTGATAAGTCAAAACCAATAATGCCGCTTTTTCAGTATCATAATAGCTTATTAGCAAATCAAAGTTTTTATTTGTAAACGCTTCAACTTCTTGCTTTTCAAAACGTGCCGACCAACTAATATCTTGATGACTGCAAACTGGATAATCGAACGTTTCTTTCTTTTTTATCTTATTTTTAAATACTAATATTGAAATGTCATTTTCATTAATACCATTCAAAATTAATTCATTTATCAAATCATCTTTTTCGTAAAAATAAGTTTCATCAAATATAATTCCAACTTTTTTTATAACTCCAGAAAACTCCAAATGTTTCACATTGGATAACCTTTTTTTAACAATTTTTTTAGTCCAAAAATCTTTAAGTTTATACCAAAACATACTATATTTACTAACTTTACAAAAATAATCAAAATTACATCCAGTTAAAATGGTAAATCTAAAAAACTATAACGTTGTATTTAAACAATTTGTTTTATTATTAACATTTTTCTCACTAGTCTCATGCTCTCATCAAAATTATTCTGTTTCAAAAATTGAAGGTAAAAGGATTACAATTACTGATAAACTGAATAATGTTTCTGAAATTGAAGCTTTTATAAAACCTTATAAAGACAGAATTGATAAAGATTTAAATGTGATTTTAGTTTACAATCCTGAAATTTTAGATAAAAATGGTACATGGCAAACTCCAATAGGAGATTTCCTTTCAGACATAACGCTCGAAAAATCAAGTCCTGTTTTTGAAAGTCGAGAAAATAAAAAAATTGATATTTGTTTATTAAATTTTGGTGGAATTAGAACCATTATTCCTAAAGGAAATATTACTGCCAGAAATGCTTTTGAGGTTATGCCGTTCGAGAATTCAGCTGTTGTAATAGGACTTAAAGGTGAACAAATTCAAGAAATAGCGAGTTATATAATTTCAGAAAAAAAACCACATCCGCTTTCTGGAATGACATTTAAAATAGATAAAAATAATTTTGCAAAAGAGATAATGATACAAGGAAAACCTATTGAAAATAGCAAAATTTATTATCTAGTTACTTCAGATTATTTAGCAAATGGTGGAGATAATATGACTTTTTTCAAAAAAGGTATTTCTCGAATTGATTTAGACTACAAGCTTAGAAATATTATGATTGATTATTTTAAAGACGTAGATACCTTGAAAATAAATCATGACATCAGAATTATAAAAGAACAATAAAATTGCAGGTGATTAAAAAATATATTTAATAATGAAAAGAAGAGACTTTATTCATCAAACTGCAGCCTCGACTGCACTTTTAGCAACTGGAATTTCACTAAGTGGTTTCCAAAAAACTGACGTAAAACATATTACTATTCTTCATACTAACGATGTTCATAGTTATATTGATCCATTTCCTGCAGATCATCCACGAAATCCAAATATGGGTGGTGTAGCGAGACGTGCAACACTTATAAACGAGATTAGACAAGAAAATCCAAATGTATTGTTGTTAGATGCTGGAGATATATTTCAAGGAACTCCTTACTTTAATTATTATGGTGGTGAACTCGAATTTAAGTTGATGAATATGATGCAATATGAAATTGTCACAATTGGAAATCACGATTTTGATAACGGTATCGAAGGACTTCTTGCTCAGATGCCCATTTCAAAATTTGATTTTGTTTCAAATTATGGTTTTAAAAACACCGTTTTGGATGGTCATGTAAAACCCTATAAAATTGTTTTTAAAGATGGAATTAAAATTGGTGTTTTTGGTTTAGGAATAGAATTAGAGGGATTGGTTGATAAAAAAAATTGTAAAGAAACAGTTTATAATGATCCTATAGAATCGGCTACAGATATGGCAAGAATTCTTAAAAATAATGAAAAATGCGATTTAGTAATTTGTCTTTCACACATTGGATTCAAGTATAAAGACGAGCCAAACAAGGTTTGTGACATACTTTTAGCCCGAAAAACTAAAGATATTGATTTAATAATTGGCGGTCATACTCATACATTTTTAGACAAACCGGTAATCGAAAAAAATCTGGATGGTAAAGAAGTTTTGATAAATCAAGTTGGATGTTACGGAATTAATTTAGGAAGAATAGATTTTTATTTAACTCTGGATAAAAATGTAATTGCTAAAGGAAAAACAATTACTGTTGTTTAATATTTTCAAAAAATTAAAACAAATTTATAAAAAGAAAAAAAAGCCAAACAATTTAAAATCATAGCTAATGGTCTAAAAATAGCAACCGTGAACGATTGTAAGGAATATTTTTCGATGAATAAAATTAACTGCAAACCTGTAAAAAGCAAAGAACAAATCATCAAATAAGAATTTTGTTGATTTTAATTTTTAAGATAATTTGACAAAGAGTTACCTCCAAAAATCGCGATCATAATATTGTGAAAAATCAAAAGAAAAAAGGAATCTTTAGGAGTTTCAGACTCATAAAATAGATACATAAAAAGAATTAGATATAATAGAGTTGATAAGACGAATAACACTACATTTTCAATTTTTACTAGTTGAAAAATATAAACTATCATTAAAATTCTTAAAATTGTAAAACTCAGTACTCCATAAAAAAGCATTTTTGGCGAGTTTGGTATAAAAAGTAGATTGGTAATAGATGATAAAATACAGATGGTTATAAAAATTTTATTTTAAACTTTTGAAGTTATCGAATAAACCAACATTAAACTTATAGGAATTAATGGTTTACAGAAATAAATAAGTGGTTTATAAAATAATGTTTCTCCTATTATTTCTAAAAGCGATATCAAAAAAAATACCGTTATATAAAATTTATAATTTGTATGTTTTAAAAATTCTGACATATTGTAAAGTTATTAAATAAATATAACTTAAAATAAATTCTACAAAACAGATAAAGATTTTTCGGACAATATTAAGAATTTGTAAAAAGTATATTGACCCAAAACAAATAAAAAAAATGATATAGGCTTTAAAATATTGTAATCTATATAGTAAAATTTAATTCCAAGAATAATTAAATTTATCGTAAAAAAAAGTGAACTTAACAGGAGAAATTTAGAGCTAATATCATTTTTTAAAATAAAATTACTCAACGCAAAACCTCCAAATATCGTCATTATCACACTATGAATTAATGAAGTATAGAGTTCAGCCCTACTTAAATTCAAAAAAATTAAATTTATCAAACTTAAAAACATAAACAGGAACGGAATACAACCCAACAAAAAAGGTATTATTCGTCTGAAATTTAGATTATTATAAATTAAAAATAAAAATAAAATTCTACAAAAAACAAATAAAATAGATGCTGTTAATAATACTTTGATATCGTGTAATGCAAAAAAGAAATTTGTCAACCAATTTAAAAATAAAGCAATTAAATAAATTGGTGAAATTTTAGGTGTATTGCAACAATATAAAATCATCAACAACGGAATTGGCACTATTTTTAAAATTAAAATTACCTTAAGTAAATGAAAATGTTCCGCAATCAATTCTATAAAAATAATTGTAAAAAACAAATAATTTAAATAAGTACTTGTCGTTTTATTTTGTAATAGAATTTTTAAACGCTTACTATCTATCATTTAAGAAATAATTTGGTGCTGTTTGTTATTTAAAATTTCAAATTGTACTAGAAAAAAATATGAAACCATTTGAGAACCGAAATGAGTACTATTTAAAATGATACTTTGATATTCAAAATTATACATTAGATAAAATAAATCGGATATTAAAATTAAAGTTCCAAACATCATAACGCTCAAATTTGAAAATGTGATTTTATGAATGATTTTGTAACCAATAATAAAACTTTGCAGAAATAAAGAAGCGCCAAAAATGATTACTTGATTTTGGATATTGGCATCATAAGTATTAAATAATTCTATAATTGTGATCCATAAATAACCTAAAATTAATGCTAAAAAAAGTAATGATGCTACAGTGAAAACTTTAAATTTAAACTTTTCTATATTTTTAAGGCAAAGAATTGTAACTAATATATTTGCAATAAAAAATGGTGCCATTATATATTTTATTTCGTTCTCGAAGTTCATTAACCCAATACCATCTACAATAAAATATAATCCTAAAACAGATATTAACAAATAATTTAACTTCTTTGAAGTAACAAAATAATAGAAAAATAATGCAGGAATTATAATTGGCCTTGAAACGAGCATTAACGTTTCATTATCAAATATACAAGCCAAAGTAGCTAAAAAACAAGTCGTAAAATAAATGATTAATGCGATTTTATTAGCTTTCATTTATCATTTGTTTAAATTCAGATTCAGATATAATGGCTATTCCAAGTTGATTTGCTTTTTCTAATTTCGCTGGTCCCATATTTTCTCCTGCCACTACATAATCTGTTTTAGCAGAAATGGAACTTCCTACTTTTCCGCCATTATCTTCAATTGTTTTTTTCAAATCGTCTCTCGAAAAAATTTCAAAGACACCAGAAACTACAAAAATTTTTCCATCCAACTTATTGGTAGCATTGGGATTGTACTTTTCTACAATTTCAAATTGAACTCCAAAGTTTTTCAACCGTTCCACAATAATTCTATTTTCTTGATTATCGAAAAATTCGATTACGCTTTTTGCAATTCGTTCGCCGATTTCATCAACCAAAACCAAATCCATTAAGGAAGCCTTTGCTAAAGAATCAATATTTTTGTAATGTTTTGCTAATTTTTTTGCAACGGTTTCTCCGACATATCTAATTCCAAGGGCAAATAATACATTTTCAAATGGAATATCTTTAGATTTTTGTATTCCATTTATCATGTTTTCAGCACTTTTTTGCGCCATTCGTTCCAATGGAATTACTTTTTCAACCGTCAATTCATATAAATCAGAATAATCTTTTACTAAACCATTATTGAATAATAAAGCAACTGTTTCGCCACCCAAACCTTCAATATCCATTGCTTTTCGAGAAATATAATGCTGAATTCTACCTATAATTTGTGGCGGACAACCATAAAAATTGGGACAAAAATGATTGGCTTCGCCTTCTTTTCTAACTAATTCTGATTGACACTCAGGACAATTTGTAATGTATTTTGTTGGTTCAATTTGAGTTCCTCGTTGCGCTACACCAATAATCTTTGGAATAATTTCGCCACCTTTTTCAACAAAAACTGAATCACCAACTCGAATGTCTAATTTTTCAATTTGATCGGCATTATGCAAAGAAGCACGCTTCACAATAGTTCCTGCTAATTGAACTGGTTCTAAATTTGCGACTGGAGTAATTGCACCTGTTCGACCAACTTGATAGGAAATGGAATTTAAAATTGTTGTAACTTGTTCCGATTTAAACTTATACGCAATTGCCCAACGTGGAGACTTGGCAGTATAACCCAATTCATTTTGATGATTAAAATCGTTTACTTTTATTACAACTCCATCAGTTTCATAGGGTAAATCATGTCTGTGGGTATCCCAATAATTAATAAATTCAAAAACTTCGTCTAAATTGTTAGCTAACTTTGATTGATTTGGAACTTTAAAACCCCAGTTTCTAGCAGTTTCCAAACCTTCAAATTGTGAATTAAATGGTAATTTATTTCCCGTAATAAAATACAATAAACAATCTAGGGGTCGTTTTGCAACCTCAGAACTATCTTGCAATTTTAAACTTCCAGATGCAGTGTTTCTCGGATTGGAATAAGGTGTTTCTCCAATTTCAATTAAATCTTGATTCATCTTTTCAAAACCTTCCAGCGGAAGAATAATTTCTCCGCGAATGTCAAATTTTGGTGGATAATTTCCTTTTAATTGCAACGGAATCGACCTAATCGTCTTGATATTATTGGTTACATCGTCGCCTTGAAATCCGTCACCACGAGTTACTGCTTTAGCTAATTTTCCGTTTTCATAAGTTATTGAAATCGATGCGCCGTCGTATTTTAATTCACAGGTATATTGCAAAGGAACATTTCCTAAAACTTTTTGGATTTTAGTTTCCCAATCTTGTAAATCTTCTTTGGAATAAGAATTATCCAACGAATACATTCTGTTTTCATGAACAATAGTTTGAAAATTCTTTGTAATTGTTCCGCCAACACGTTGCGTAGGCGAATTTTCATCAAAATATTCGGGATGTTTAGCTTCTAAATCTTGAAGTTGTTTTAGTTTTTGATCAAATTCAAAATCTGAAATTGTGGCATTATCCAACAAGTAATAATTATGATTGTGTAGGTTAAGTTCATCACGTAATGAAGCAAGTGTTTGTTGAATATCCATTTTTTGATGTAGAAAACAATCGTTGATTATATCAAATATAGTATTTTTAAAAGAATATTCAAGAAACTTTTAATAAACAAAAAATAATAATTAAGGATTAACAATACCATTAATTTGATTGTATAATTGCCCATCACTCAAAATGGCACCCTCATTAATTAATTTAAAAATGGATTCATTTCGCTCGTTATCATATTCTTTTTTTCCTATAATAATTTCTACGTTGTCTGTAAACATATTATCGCTTAACCATTGTAGTCCATTTTTATTAAGAAAATCTACATTTGTATCAAGCGATTTTAATATAATGGAACGTAGTTGTAATTCCTGACAGTGAAAAAGAAAAATATGATTTTTAGAAAAATGTTCTAAAAATTGAGCACTCTTTAAAACACCTTCCCAAATTAAATCAGAAAAAATGTCTAATTCTTGTTCTGCAACTTCCGGTTTGTTCAACTTGATTTCATCCCACTCTTTTTTATCAATAGCTTGAGAAGCTAAAAAAGTTGAAAATTCTTGATGTAAGGCTTCTTGTTGTTCTTTGGTTAATCTTTTGTATTTCACTCAAAATTAGTTTATTGTTTTTTAATTGTCTCGTGCAACGCGAAAGCGCGTGTCATGTCATTACGAGGAACTAATTAATCCATTCCTTTTAAATTAATAAGTATAAATAATAATTTTAAGAGATTGCTTCGTACCTCGCAATGACTTAAAAAAAAATCCCGACTTACATCGGGATTCAATATTTAAAATCATGGATTATCAAGCTTCTGCTAAAATTTCATAAGATAAATCGACTACTACATCTCTGTGTAATCTTACTGCAGCAGAATATTTTCCTGTTCTTTTGATAATTCCACTTGTAATGAATTTTCTATCGATAGAGTGACCAGCTTTTTCTAATGCAGATGCAATATCACTATTAGTTACTGAGCCAAAAAGTTTTTCACCACCAGCTTTTGAAGTAATTTTGATTTCCAAAGACTTAAGCTTGATAGCCAATTCTTTAGCATCATTTACAACTTTAGCTTCTTTATGGGCTCTTTGTTTTAAATTTTCTGCTAATACTTTCTTAGCAGATGTTGTAGCCAAATGAGCAAATGCCTGTGGAATTAAAAAATTTCTTCCGTAACCAGCTTTCACTGTAACTATGTCATCTTTAAATCCTACGTTTTGAACGTCTTGTTTTAATATAAGTTCCATGTTGTTGTCCTTATTATAGAAGTTAGTCTCGTTAAAATAAACGAAACAACAACTTATTGTTTATAAATTATTTTAATAAATCGGCCACGTATGGCATTAAAGCTAAATGACGTGCTCTTTTCACAGCAACTGAAACTTTTCTTTGGTATTTTAAAGATGTTCCTGTTAAACGTCTTGGTAAAATTTTACCTTGCTCGTTAACAAATTTCAATAAGAAATCTGCGTCTTTGTAATCAATATACTTGATTCCAGATTTTTTGAAACGACAATATTTTTTAGTTTTGTTTGTTTCAATATTTAGAGGCGTTAAATATCTAATATCGCCGTCCTTTTTTCCTGAAGCTGATTGTTGTAGTGTAGCCATGATAATTACGCTTTAGTTGCTTTAAATTTTTCTCTTCTTCTTTCTGCCCAAGAAATTGCATGTTTGTCTAAACTAACGGTTAAAAAACGCATTACACGTTCGTCTCGTCTAAATTCAGTTTCAAAAGCAATTAATGCTTCACCTTCAACTTGGAATTCGAATAAATGGTAAAAACCACTTTTCTTGTTTTGGATTTCGTAGGCTAATTTTTTTAAGCCCCAATCCTCTTTGGATACCATTTTTGCACCTTTGGCAGTAAGAAAATCTTCAAATTTGCTTACTGTTTCCTTTACCTGAACGTCAGATAAAACGGGATTTAAAATGAAAACAGTTTCGTAATGATTCATATATTATGTATTTAAAAAATGAAATTGGGTGCAAAAGTAATCAATATATTTAAATAAACAAGTGAAATCAAACTTTAATCGCCAAAATGCAAAAAAAGCCGATAAACATTAGGTTAGTTAAAAAGTATATTTTATATTTGACTCACCAAATCTATAATAATACAAAAATATGAAACTAAATTGTGTAGTTGTTGATGATAGTTCGCTACAGCGAATGGTTATTGCAAAGTTAGTAAATAATCACCCAAATTTACATTTAGTAGGTGATTTTTCTAATGCAATTGAAGCGAAAAATTCTATGACTGTTCATACAGTCGATTTAATTTTTCTAGATGTAGAAATGCCGGTTATAAGTGGTTTTGATTTTATTGATGGTTTAAAAGTTAAACCACAAGTAATTTTCATTACCTCAAAAGCTGAATATGCCTTAAAAGCTTTTGATTATGATGCGACCGATTATCTGCAAAAACCAATTATATTAGAACGTTTTAATGCTTCTGTAAAAAGAGCATTAGATTTTCACATGATGAAACGTGAAAATCAAGAAGATGAAGGTGATCATATCTTTATTAAAAGTAATTTGAAAAAACTTAAAGTTTTTACAAATAAAATTAAGTGGATCGAAGCTTACGGCGATTACGTTAAAGTTGTAACCGAAGAAGATACAAACTTGGTTTTATCAACGATGAAATCTTTTGAAAATGATTTATCGAAAGAAAAATTTATCAGGGTTCATAAATCCTACATTATTAACATTGATAAAGTAGAACGATTCAATAGTAAATTTGCTGAAATTGGAGTTACAAAAATTCCTTTAAGTAGAAATAAAAAAGAAGATTTAGTAAAAGCGCTCGCTATTGCATAATTTTACTAATAAAAATCAACATTTGTAGTCGCTTTTATTGATCGGTACTGCGAAATAGCTTCAAAACTATTCAGAATTTTCTGGATAGTTTTTTTTGTTGTCAATAATCCTAAATTATGAGGTATTTTTATCATAATAGTTCTGATGTATTCATTTCGAATTCTGTTAATTGCTGGTTCTTCTGGTCCTAAAACTGACATTTGTAAATTTTGTTGCAACACTTGATACAACCAAAAAGAACCTTCTTTTAATTTTTCGAAATCTTTATGTTTCAATGTAATTTTAATTAATCTAAAATAAGGTGGATAATGGTAAATTTTCCTGTCGTATAACTGCTCGTTAAACATTCCTAGATAATCATTATTTGTAACTTGCTGTATTATGTTGTGATTTACATTATAAGTTTGTATGATCACTTTTCCCGTTTTATCTGCTCTTCCTGCTCGACCAGAAACCTGCGTCATCATTTGGAAACTTCTTTCAAAAGCTCTAAAATCAGGATGATAAAGCATTGTATCGGCATTTAAAATTCCTACCAAAGTAACATTATCAAAATCTAAACCTTTCGCTAACATTTGTGTTCCCACTAAGATATCAATTTCGCGATTCTTAAAACTATCTATTAATTTTTCAAAACTATATTTTCCGCGTGTAGTGTCTTGATCCATTCTTTTAATATTCCTGGTCGGAAATATTGAGGCTAATTCCAGCTCAATTTGTTCAGTACCAAATCCTTTAGTAGAAATAGCTGTGCTGGAACAAGCATGACAATGTGTAGGTTTTGCAATGGCATATCCACAATAATGACAACGCAACTGATTTTTAAATTTATGATAAGTCAAACTAACATCACAGCTGGTGCATTGAGGCACATGACCACAGGTTAAACATTCTAAAACAGGCGAAAATCCTCTTCTATTTTGAAATAAAATAATTTGCTCGTTTAAATTTAGGGCTTCATTTATAGAATCGAGTAAGGTTTGGCTGAAATGTCCAGTCATCTGTTTTCGAAAATAACTGTCTTTTAAATCTACCAACTGAACTTCTGGCAATGGCGCTTTTCCAAAACGTTCCGAAATAGTAACCAAACCAAATTTACCAGATTGAGTATTATAAAATGTTTCGATACTTGGTGTAGCTGAACCAAGTAAAACTTTTGCTTTTTGCAGATTTGCTAAAACAATGGCAACGTCTCGAGCATGATATCTGGGTGCAGGATCTAGTTGTTTAAAAGTTTGTTCGTGCTCTTCATCTACAATTATTAATCCTAAATTATTGAATGGTAAAAACACAGCCGACCTTGCTCCTATTACTATTTTTGCTTTTTCAGAATTTTCCAAAACTTGATTCCAAACCTCCACGCGTTCGTTATTTGAATATTTCGAGTGAAAAACAGCCACTTGATTTCCAAAATGCAACGTTAATCGAGAAACTAATTGTGTAGTCAAAGCAATTTCTGGCAACAGGTACAAAACTTGTTTGCCAAGTTTTAAATAATCTTCAATCGTTTTTATATAAATCTCTGTTTTTCCAGATGATGTAACACCATGTAAAAGACAAACTTCTTTTGAGTTAAAATGTGCTTTTATTTCAAAAAACGCATTTTGCTGCGCATTACTAAGACTTAAATTATTCTTGACTTTATTCTTTTCGAAATTTACTCGGTCTTCTTGAATTAAATAATCCTCAAAAATATTTTTGTCTATCAAAGCTTTTACAATCGCAGTACTTGAATTTGCTTTTTCTATTAAATGTTTTACAGAAATTGGCTTTTTATCTTGAGCGATAATTTGAAAATAATTAAGCAACAAATCTTTCTGTTTATTTGCTTTCATAATGTTCAAAAGCGATTCCCAATTTTCTGGTGAGGCGTAATTTTCATGTAAACGAATGTATCTAATAAGCTTAGGTTTGTATTCATCTTGCATTTCCTCTTGCAAAGACAGTACATTTTTATTGAGCAATTTTTGAATTACAGGAAATATATTTTTTTTATTTAATATCAAAATAATATCCTGAACTTTCAAACTGCTTTGCTTTTGTAATGCTTCAAAAATTAAATATTCGTCATCAGATAAATCATTTTTATCTACCTCGTTATCAATTTTGTAGGTGATGATTGTTTCACTTTCTAATAAAAAAGCTGATGGTAATGCACCACGAAAAACATCACCAAGAGTACACATATAATAAGATGAAATCCATTGCCAATGTTGCAATTGAATTTCATTTACAATTGGTTTTTCATCTAGAATTTGATGAATTTCTTTGGCTTCATATAAGGTTGGTGGATTATGATGTTTACTGAGTACTAAACCAGTATAAATTTTAGTTTTTCCAAATGGAACGGCAACTCTCATTCCATTTTTTATGTAATCATATTCGGCTTCAGAGACCAAATAGGTAAACGTTTTGGGAAGTGCGAGCGGTAAAATTACTTCAACGAAATTCATTGAAATTATGAATTTATAGATTTAATAAAAATAGAGTTTATTAATTAAAGTGACAAGAAATTACGTTTTAACGCGATACCAATATTGAGTTCTTCCAAAGAGTGAAATTCCAATGTAGCCACGCACTTTAAGTTTATCTTTTCCTTCAAGAGTAATGTAACATTTATACAATTTGCCATTTTTAGGATCTAAAACTTTGCCACCATTGTATTCCGAACCATCTTTAATTAATCCTTTAATGAACGTTAATCCTAAAATTGGTTTGTTTTTATCTTCGCCAGTACACAATGAACATTTTTTATTTCGGTGTTCTACCTCGAGAATTTCAATTATTTTACCATAAATTTTACCTTCTTTTTCATAAATTTCTACAATGCCTTTTGGTTTTCCAGTTTCATCATCAATGGTTTTCCATTTTCCGATTACTGATTGTGAAAACGAAAATTGAATAAAAAGTAATACTACAAACAGAAATTTATAATTCATTGAGTTGAGTTTTTTTTAAGATCATTTTCAATAGCATTACGTTTTATTTTATTGATGGTCGCGTTTAAATCAAATCCTAAAAGTAAAACAATCGAATTGATCCAAATGTAAAACATTACAATCAATAAAGTCCCGATAGAACCATAAAGTTCATTATATTTAGAAAACTTAACAACCCAAATTCCAAAAAAATAAGATGAAATGATAATTAATATAGTCGTAAAAACAGAACCTATTGATATAAATGCCGTTTTACGATGTTGACTAATTCCGTATCTAAATAAAATTGAAGTTGTAATTAAAATCATAGCAATTACAAATGCATATCTTCCGTATTCTATCAAATGTATATTATCTGAAAGTACATCTTGGATTTTAGTTTTTTGAATAAAAACCTCAAAAATTACGATTGCTGCAACGGTAATGATTAAAATTAATGACAGTAAAATAGACATGGCAAGTGCCACGACATATTGTCGGAAATAGGTTCGTTTATGAATGATATGCTGTGAACTTTCAAAACCACCCAAAATTGCGTTAACACCATTTGCCATTAAGAAAATAGCCATAAAAAAACCTGTAGAAATCAAACCCGTATGACTGTTATGAAGAATGTCATTAATGATTTTAAAAATAGCATCGTATGTAGTAGGTGGTACACTTTGCTGCACAAAACTTAAAAAATCGTCCTGAAAACCATTAATTGGGATAAACGGAATTAAATTTAAAATAAATAATGCAAATGGAAATAAAGCCATAAAAAAACTAAAAGCGATTGCTGTAGCACGATACGATATGGCTCCATCAATTATTCCGACTATGTAATTTTCCATCAAATCATAAAATGACAATCCTGCTAGCCAGGACAATTTTATTTTTTGAGTAGATAATACAAGTTGCTTTACAACAGGAATCTTTAATAATTTAGCTTCTATTTCTAAACTCATTATATAGAATTACATTTTTGTCTTTAATCTAAAATCAATAACAAATTTAAAACAAAACGGGCAAGCAAAATTTATCTTGTAAAAAAATTAAGAAAAGAAAATTGCTACATACTTTTTTTGATGAACAAACTTGTAATCTTAAAATTATAATTTTTGTTTATTAAAAATTATTTTGAACACAATTTTAAATTTATTTTTCAATTTCTCGAAGTGATTCCATTTTTTTGTGTGCTAAAAATCCTTTAATATCTTCAAAATGTTCTTTAACGCGCTTGTTTCCAAACTCAAAAACTTTAGTAGCAAGACCATCAAGAAAATCTCGATCGTGAGATACTAATATCAAAGTTCCATCAAAATCGCGCAAAGCGTCCTTTATAATGTCTTTAGTTCGCATGTCTAAATGATTAGATGGCTCATCTAATATTAAAAGATTTACAGGTTCTAAAAGTAATTTTATCATTGCAAGTCGGGTTTTTTCGCCACCAGATAGTACTTTTACCTTTTTAGTAACATCGTCACCATGAAACATAAAAGCACCCAAAATATCTTTTATTTTGGTACGAACATCGCCCACTGCAATATCATCGATGGTGGAAAATATAGTTCCATTTTCGTCTAATAGGGAAGCTTGATTTTGAGCAAAATAACCTATTTGAGCATTGTGTCCTATCTCTACACTGCCACCATTTATTTCAATTTCTTTCATGATGGCTTTTATCATGGTCGATTTTCCTTCGCCATTTTTACCCACAAAAGCTACTTTATCGCCTCGTTCGATTACAATATTTGCATCTTTAAAAATCAAATATTCACCATACGATTTATGTAAATCTTTAACAATTACAGGATAATTTCCTGATCGAACCGCGGGAGGAAATTTTAATTTCAATGCTGATGTATCAACCTCATCAACCTGAACAATTACAAGTTTTTCAAGCATTTTAACTCGAGATTGTACTGCATCTGTTTTAGAAAAAGTTCCTTTAAATCGGTCAATAAAAGTTTGATTATCGGCAATCATTCTTTGCTGTTCATCATAAGCTTTTTGCTGATGCATTCGTCTGTCTTTTCGCAACTCGAGATAATGAGAATATTTAGCTTTATAATCATAAATTCTTCCCATTGTTACTTCAATAGTACGGTTTGTAATATTATCAACAAAAGCTCTATCGTGCGAAATTACTACAACTGCCTTGGCAGAATTTATTAAAAAATCTTCTAACCATTGAATACTTTCGATATCCATATGATTAGTTGGTTCATCTAACAAAATCAAATCTGGTTTTTGCAGTAAAATTTTTGCGAGTTCAATTCGCATTCTCCAACCACCAGAAAATTCAGATGTTTGACGCGTAAAATCTGTTCGTTCAAATCCTAATCCCACTAAAATTTTTTCAATTTCAGCTTCATAATTAATTTCTTCGATTGCATAAAATTTTTCACT
>JACMPO010000136.1 GCA_014377455.1 Flavobacterium sp. | reverse complement strand
GACTAAGAGCGAATAAATTCTAAGAGCGACAACACAAATAAACGCAATGCGTTTATTTGTGTAGTTGAGATTAAATAATTAAAAAACAACGCATTAAATATATTTCAATTGTAGTAGTTGCGTATATTTATGAGTTGGTGGTCAGCTTAAAGAACCAAAAGTGGAAAAGCGACTAACTAATGTTTAGAAATAAAACTAAACAGAAAATGATTTTATTAGGGTCAAGATTTAAATTAGGAGGAGAAATTAAAAAAGCAGAAGTAATTGACGCAACAGACAGAAATAAAGTAAGAGTAAACGGAACGGAATTTTTTGAAAGAGTACCGCTCACAGCAAAAGATTTAGAAACCTTAAATTATGAAGAAAATAAAAAATTTGGTTGGGCTACAAATAAACCGTTAAGTAGTGGAAAGTATAAAGTAACCTACAACCAAGTAGATTACTTTATGACATATTTAGACCAATTAGACTTATTTAAGACAGTTGTTCAACGAGAATATTAATTGTAAGTAAAGAGTCTTTTAAATCTCCTTGCATATCTCCTTCTTTACCTTTTAAATTAATACCATATTGATTAGACCTAACTGTTTCATCAACTTGCTTTAAACTAATATCTTTTATCTTAACTTTTAAATTTGCCGTTTCAATAATATCCCCAATTTTAAAAGAACTGTTTTGTGTAAATTCTTTTAATGCAATAATATCAGAAGTGGCAAAATTTTCTTCGGAGTTTTCAATGTTAAAAACAAATTTTACATAGTAGTTTAAGTCTTTTACTAACATAGCCAAGTTTTTTAAGTGAAATCCAAAAGTAAGAAAGAATTTCATAAATTGCGGTTTAAAATAAAACTTTATGGAAAATAATATTGGTGTTGGTTTAATTGTAGGATTGACGTTAGCTTCTTCTATTTATGTTTGGAGTAATGAAAAGTTTTCAAAAGCACAAAAAGCTATTTTATTAGTCTTGTTAATTTTTCCACCCGCTCAATGGGTAGGTATTTTAGTTGTTTTAGCTTACAATGGCTACAAAGAAAACAACACAACAGAAAAAATAACAGAAAGAAAAGTTGAGCAAGTAAAAGTTAATTTGGACAGCTCTATTTCAAACCTAAAAGATTTGAAAGATAAAGGCATATTAACAGATGAAGAATATAAAACCAAAGTCGCCAAAATAAACGCAGACAAAGAAGAACAGAACATAAAAAATTCTTTAGAATACAAACAGCTAAAAAGTTTACTTGACAGTGGAATTTTAACTAAAGAGGAGTTTGAAAGCAAGCTAATCCTTTTAAAAAATAAACCTAAAGTAAAAATTAAGGATTTCCGAATTGTAGATGGATTTTCAGAAGGTTTAGCTTTAGCTATAAATTCCGAATTAGATTATGGTTTCGTTGATAATGAGGGTAATATTATTATACCGTTTAAGTTTGAACACGCAGAAAATTTTAAAGAGGGTATTGCAAAAGTTAGGTATAATGGTGAATTTAAAAACATAAATAAAAAAGGAGAATTCATAAAATAAAAAAGAGTAACGGTGGAACGCTACTCTCAAATCATTCTTGCTACTATTGTTCACAAGAATTACACAGATAACATTCTACTTCCTCGACAGGTATAATAAAAGGATGTCCTTGCGGAGCAATCTCTTTATTACCGTTTCTAAAACGTGACTGACGAAAAACCCACTTGTAGCAAATGCTGTCCTTTAATTTAAATATTTCTGTAATCATATCGGTTGACTAAAGTCCTTCTCCTTTGACAATAGCCTTCCAAAATTCAACAGACAAACGCAAGAATGATTTTACAATAATACGAAAAATAAAGTTAAATTAGCGGTGGAAAAAAGAAAGCCGAACCACCAACAGCGGTTACACAAGATGCAAGGATTTTGTGGAATTACGGTTTTCGCCGAAAAAATAAAATAAATAATTAACCCCGTGCTCACGAACCCTTGCACCTCGTGTAGCCGCAGAACGTTATGCCTCATTGTAAAGCGACCGTACAACAATCAACATTCGAGCTGACAACGGAAGAAATTGCCAACGCTTCACAAAATTAAAAGAGGTGTTTTGCCATCACACCTGCCGTCACAAAAACACCACATTTAATTTTGCCCAACCGCACCCAAGCCCACCCACCACCCTAACATAAACAGACAATGTTTTTGAATAGAATCTTAGCTAAAAACTTTGGCAATCGAAACCTAATGTCTAAATTTGACAAAATTTGGCAACTTAATTATTGACTATGCAAACCATCGGTTCGACATTTAAAAATATACGGGAGGAACGTAAGTTACTGTTGGAGGACGTAACTAAAAAAACAGGCATAAACAAGACATTACTAAGTAGAATTGAAAACGGTAAGCGTTTGCCGACAAGAGAACAAGTAACACAACTTGGAAAATATTACAAAGCGGAAAAAAATAATTTAATTGTTCAATGGCTGAGCGACAAAATTGTTTACGAAGTACAAGACGAAGATTTCGCATTACAGGCAATGCAAGTAGCGGAAGAAAAAATAAAATACGGAACAAACGGAAACGGACAAACTAATAATTTTGTTTTATCACTTAACGCACACAAACAAAAAAGAAAAATTGACGACTTTGTAAACAAAGTCGTTCAAGGAGATTGTTTGGAAGTTATGCAATCAATTCCTGACAAATCTATAAATATGATTCTTTGCGATTTACCTTACGGCACAACGCAAAACAAGTGGGATTCTGTAATTGATTTGCAAAAACTTTGGGCAGAATACGAAAGAATAATCAAAGATGGCGGAGCAATTGTTTTGACTTCACAAGGAATTTTCACGGCTAAACTTATCCTTAGCAACGAAAAAATATTTAAGTATAAAATCACTTGGATAAAATCCAAGTCGACCAATTTTCTAAACGCTAAAAAACAACCACTTCGCAAACACGAGGACATTTGTGTTTTTTACAAAAAACAACCAATTTACAATCCTCAAATGACAGAGGGCGAAGCTTATGACAAAGGCATAAGAAAAGACCAATTTACAGGAAGTTACGGAGATTTTAAACCAAAACACGTTAAAAGCAACGGAGAACGTTACCCAAATGATATAGTTTTTTACGAAGAGCAAAATATTGATGATTTTGTGTATATCAAAACAGCGGAATCCGAAGGAACAGTTTACCACCCAACACAAAAGCCAATTGAATTAGGTCGTTACTTAATCAAAACATTTACCAATCCAGGCGATACAGTTTTAGACAACGCTTGCGGTAGCGGTAGTTTTTTGCTTTCTGCAATTTTGGAAAACAGAAATTTTATAGGAATTGAAAAAAATGAAGACGTATTATTACATAAAGTACAACCTACGGATTATATAAAGGTTTGTACAGACAGAATTGAAGAAACATTAAAAAGAAAAGAAATTGAAGAATCAACATTAAGACTTTTCAAAGAACCAATTGCAAAATATCATACATTGAATTATGAAATTAAATGAAAGAGCTTGGGCAGGTCAAATCATAAGCTGGATAAAACAATCAATAAATGATGGCACTACCCTTTTTCAAGACGCTACAAACGATGAAGGATTAAAACTAGCATCAGGAAGAACAAAATTCCCTGATGTACTTTTATTTATAGACAAAATTTCAGGTATCGTTTTCAACGGTTGGGAATTAAAATTTCCTGACACAGAAGCAGACAACACAGAAATGTTAGAAAACGCTTTGGAAAAAGCGGAAAGATTGGAATCAGATTCTTTTGTTACTTGGAATGGCACAGAAGCAATTATTTGGAAAATAAATGATAACAATTATTCACTTTCAGGCTTGGAAAAACTAAAAGTTTATCCGAAAGAAAAAGACATAACAAACAGAAATGATTTAGCTGATAGAAATAATTACAATAAACACGAAGCTAAACTACAAAATAGGCTAAACGAAATATTACACGATTTAGGACAGCTTTATAAAAGTGGAGAGCTAAAAAAAGCAATAAATATTTCATCAAATATAGTTGATGCAGTTTTACAAACTGCCCAACATTTTATTCCTCAATTAAAAAATGAAATTAACGAACTGAAAGGCGATGATAGGACTTTCAGAACGGAATTTAATCAATGGAAAATTATTGAAAGTGCTACGCTTAAAATCCTTTCAACTTCATCAAGACGAGTTGAAAAAGTTGAACCCGAAGAAGTTTTAGCAAAATTCACTTATTACAAACTAATTGGTAAAGTTCTTTTCTATTTAACCCTTTCTGAAAATTTATCGGGTAAAGTTTCTAAGTTGGAATTGAAGAATAGTAAACAAGTCCAGAAGCAGTTAAGTAACTTTTTCAATCAGGCAAAGAAAATAGATTATCAAGCTGTTTTTGAAAGTGATTTTACTGATAAAATTCCGTTTAATGAAACGATCGATGAATTATTATTTAGACTTATTTCGGTTTTCAATGAATTTGATTTCAAAGTATTGCCAACCGAAGTAATAGGCTACATTTTGGAAAACTTAGTTCCACAAGAAGAAAAACAAAAATTCGGGCAATACTTTACTTCGGAAACATTAGCAAATCTTGTTACGTTTTCGGCAATCAAAAGCAGAAATGATGTTGTGATTGACCCAACATCAGGAACGGGAACTTTTTTAAATTCGTTTTACAACACATTACAGTTTTTCGGAAACAAAAACCACCAACAAATCTTAAATCAGATTTGGGGCAACGATATTTCTCATTTTCCTGCAACGCTTTCAGTTATCAATCTTTACAAGCAAAAAGTTGATGATACGGCAAATTTTCCGAGAATAATCCGTAAGGATTTTTTCACACTTACGCCAACTCAAACAATTCCGATTCCAGATAACACAGACATCAGTAAAATCAACCATATTCCGATTCCAAAATTTGATGCTGTTATTTCAAATTTTCCGTTCATTCAGCAAGAAGACATTCCAAATGATATTTTGAATACACAGTTTGAAAGTGAGTTTGCGAAAACACAAACGGCTTTTCTAAATGGAAGTAAATTTGATATTAACGGTAAAAGTGATTACTACATTTATTGCTTTTACAACTCATTGAAATTCCTAAAAGACAATGGAGTTTTATCGGCAATCACTTCAAACGCTTGGTTGGGTAAAAACTATGGTTTGCAGTTCAAGAATTTTTTGTTAGATAATTTCCACATTAAATATGTTGTGAAAAGTAATGCAGAACATTGGTTTAAAGATTCAAAAGTCAGCACAATTTTTATCACGCTTGAAAAAAGTGCAAGCAAAGAGCCAACAAAATTTATTACAGTAAACGAAAAGTTGGAAATGTTATTTAAAGATAAATCTTTACAGTCGTTTGAAGATTTTTACACCGAAGTAGATAATTGTAATAATCTACAAAATAAGAATTGGATAGAAGACAGCCAATTTAAAAAGGTTTATCACAAATCAGACGGAACTACTACTGTAAGTTTTGTTGAGCAACCGCACTTGGTAAATTCTCTTGCTTCACAAGAAAATTGGGGAACATATTTTGTCAATCAAAATCCGTTAAACATTTTTGAAAAGAAGCTGATAAATCCGTTCCCAAGTGTTTACGATACAGGCAGAGGAACGAGAACAGGTTGGGACGAAATGCACATTATTTCAAACAATGAAAATAAATCCTTAAAAATTGAGAAGGAATTTTTGTTGCCGATTTTAAAAACAAGTCAAGAACTCAAAACGATTATGTATAGCAATAAATCAGAGTACAATCTTTTCGTTTGCAAAGAAGATGAAAAAACTTTGAATTCAAAATATCCGAACGCATACAAACACATCAAGAAATTTGAAACAGCAACTAACAAAACAGGCATTGCATTACCTGAAGTTTTAAAAGTGAGAAAACCATTTTGGTATTCGCTTGCACCCGAAGAATCAGCAAATATTTTCATTTCCATAAATCCAAGCCAACGATTATTCTTCTCGTTTAGTAAATCGCCTCTGTATCTCAATCAAAGATTGGTTGCTATTCGTGTAAAGAAAAAAGATGTAGAAATTGTGTCAGCTTTGCTTAACTCTATCGTTTCGCTTTTGATTGTAGAGTTAAATGGAGTTTCAAGAAATTTAGGAGCATTAGATTTGAACGCTGATTTCTTCAAAACCAAAATGAAAATGTTTGACCCTAGCTTGCTTTCTGACAAGCAAACAGAAAATATCATTTCCCAATTTGAAATTTTAAGCAAACGACAAATTCAAGGTTACGAAAACGAATACAAACAGAAAGACAGAATAGAATTTGACGAAGCTATTTTGAAAGCCTACGGCTTCAAAACAGATATTCTGCCTCATTTGTATTCACTTTTAACCGAAACCATTCGTAATCGAGTGGAAATGAAAAATAGATAATGCAGTTACAACAAAAAACATTAGAGAAATTAAGAATCTTAAT
>JACMPO010000016.1 GCA_014377455.1 Flavobacterium sp. | reverse complement strand
TTTAAGCGATATTCTCGGAATGAATATTTCTGCTATTTCTCAACACTTGAGAAAAATGAAAGACAGAAATCTATTAGAAACAGATAGAGAAGCTCAAACGGTTTTTTATTCACTCACAGCAGAATATGAAAAAATGTTGAATCCATTTTTTGAGATTCTTGATAAAAACAAAATTTTAGAAACGGTATGAAAAGTGAAAACAAATTAGTTGGCGCAGGTTTATTAACTGCAATTACGGCTTCATTATGTTGTATTACACCCGTTTTAGCTCTAATCGCTGGAACAAGCGGAGTTGCTTCAACATTTTCTTGGATAGAACCTTTTAGACCTTATTTGATTGTAATGACAATTTTAGTTCTTGCTTTTGCTTGGTATCAAAAACTAAAACCTCAAAAAGCAATTGACTGTGAATGTGAGACGAATGAAAAACCAAAATTTATTCAGTCAAAAAAGTTTTTAGGAATTGTAACAGTATTTTCAATTGTAATGTTGGCTTTCCCATACTATTCAAGGATTTTTTACCCAAACACAGAAAAGCAAATAATCGTAGTTGACAAATCGGACATTAAAAAAACGGAATTTAAAATAAGTGGAATGACTTGTGCGAGTTGCGAAGAACACGTAAATCACGAAGTAAATAAACTCAACGGAATTGTAAACTCAAAAGCATCTTACGAAAACGGAAATGCAATCATAGAATTTGACAAATCCGAAACGAACGAAACGGAAATTGAGAAAGCAATTAACTCAACAGGTTATAAAGTAAACGACAAAAAAGAAAACTAATGGAAATTCAATTAAAATCAGAAATTACTTGTCCAAACTGCGGATATAAAAAAGTAGAAGATATGCCAACAAACGCTTGTCAATTTTTCTATGAATGTGAGAATTGTAAGATGGTATTGAAACCGAAAGAAGGCGATTGTTGTGTATATTGCTCATACGGAAGTGTAGCTTGTCCACCAATTCAAGAAAACAAAAATTGTTGTTAGAAAAAATAAATAACTAGGTACAACAGCCATTTGGCAAAATTGCGAATTTTGTGGTAAATTCACGTTTTCGTTTCGTAAGAAATTTTATCTTTAACGGAAAATAATCGGTTCCGAAGTTCGCAACTTCTGCAAGCCGCCAAACGTTATATGCTACTTTACGAACGACCTTAAACTTTAAAAAGATAAAATTATTATGAAACATTTAAAAAGATATTTTTTTGCCGCTTTCCTGTTATCAGTATGGTGTAATTCATATTCACAACAACCCGCAGTCAAAACGGGTAATGCTAAAAATGTGCCTGTCATTGAATTACAAGGAAACGGTTATCAACGAGGCTTACAACACGGCAAATTATTGAAAACTGAAATCGCTGAGTTATATAAAAAGTGGAAAAAAGATATTGAAACTAATACAAACCAAAATGCCGACACCCTAATTGGCCATTTTTTCCATAGTACCAATTTTGCACCCGCTATCAAAAAATGGACACCGGAAATATATGATGAAATAAAGGGAATTGCTAAAAGTTCTGGCCAGACTTATAAAGATGTTTATTGCTTTCAAATGGCCGACGAATTTTGGGTTTACCTTGATAAAATCAGAAATAAGGAAGCAAACCACTGCAGCGGAATGGGTGTTGCCGCTAAGGGTGCAAACCCCACTTACATTGCTCAAAATTTAGATGCCGAGTCTTTTATGAATGGAAGTCAGGTTTTACTGCA
>JACMPO010000135.1 GCA_014377455.1 Flavobacterium sp. | reverse complement strand
TTTAAATATCCAAAAGCTGGCGAAAAGAATGCTATTGTTTCATTACATATATATGATGTAAATTCTAAATCTAAAAAAGATATAAATTTAGGCAACTATTCCGATTTTTATATCGCAAGGATGAAATGGACTAATGATGCCAATGTGCTTTGTGCGCAAGTTTTGAATCGTCATCAAGACAATTTAGATTTGATTTTTGTAGATGGAACTACTGGCGTTGCCAAAGTAGTGATGAATGAAAAAGATGCAGCTTATGTTGATGTAACCGACAATCTAACATTCTTAAAAGACAATAGCTTTATTTGGACATCCGAGAAAGACGGTTACAATCATATTTATTTGTATGACAAAACCGGGAAGTTAAAAAACCAAGTAACCAAAGGCAATTGGGAAGTAACAGCTTACTATGGTTTTGATGAAAACACAAAAACAGTTTTCTATCAATCAGTCGAAAATGGATCAACAATAAGAGATGTTTATAAAATTTCACTCGATGGAAAATCAAAAACTAAACTTTCCAATCAAGTGGGTACTAATGATGCTACTTTTAGTCCCGATTATTCCTATTTTATTAATACTTTTTCAAGTGCAACACAACCTACAACTTACACACTTAATAATTCTAAAGACGGGAAATTAGTTCAAAGTATTGTAAACAACGAGGGGTTATCTGAAAAATTGAAAAAATACAATTTGCCAACCAAAGAATTTTTTGAACTTACAACCGAAAAAGGAAATAAACTCAACGCTTGGATTATAAAACCAAAAGATTTTGATGCTACTAAAAAATATCCGGTTTTTATGTATCAATATTCAGGACCAGGATCGCAACAAGTTACTAATAGTTGGTTAGATACTGATGATTATTGGTTTATGTCATTAACCCAACAAGGCTATATAGTTGCCTGTGTTGATGGACGAGGAACTGGATTTAAAGGTGCAGCTTTCAAAAAAATGACGCAAAAAGAACTAGGCAAATATGAAGTCGAAGATCAAATAGATGCAGCTAAAGTAATAGGAAATTATAGTTATGTAGATAAAACTAGAATTGGTATATTTGGCTGGTCGTATGGCGGATTCATGGCAAGTAACTGCATTTTGAAAGGTGCCGATGTATTTAAAATGGCAATTGCAGTAGCTCCAGTTACCAATTGGCGGTTTTATGACAGTATTTACACCGAGCGTTACATGCAAACGCCTAAGGAAAATGCAAGTGGATATGATCAAAATTCACCCATAAATTTCGCTGATAAATTAAAAGGTAATTTCCTTTTAATCCATGGTACAGCAGATGATAATGTGCATTTTCAAAATTCAATGCAATTTATTGAGGCTTTAGTTCAAGCCAACAAACAATTTGATTGGGCAGTATATCCCGATAAAAACCATGGAATTTATGGCGGAAAAACCCGAATTCAGTTGTTTAATAAAATGACAAATTTTATAAAAGAGAAACTATAACAAACTAAATATAAACTAAAAATAGTACAAATGAGTGAAACAGCAGTAAAAACAAGTCATCCAAAAGGACTTTGGGTATTATTCGGAACCGAAATGTGGGAACGATTCAACTTCTACGGAATGCGAGCCATTCTTACTTTGTTCTTAGTAAATTCGTTAATGATGAAAGAAGAGGATGCATCATTAATTTATGGAGGATTTCTTGGACTTTGTTATTTAACACCCATGTTAGGCGGATTTATTTCGGATCGTTTCTTCGGAAACAGAAATTGCATTTTACTAGGTGGACTAATGATGGCTTTAGGACAATTTTTATTGTTTTTTAGTGCCAGTGTTTTTGGAACAAATATAAGTCTTGCAACTTCCTTAATGTGGACTGCACTTGGGATTATCATTTTTGGAAATGGTTTTTTTAAGCCAAATATTTCTTCAATGGTTGGAAGTTTATATCCAAAACAAGAAAAATCTAAATTAGATACTGCTTTTACCATTTTTTATATGGGAATCAATTTAGGAGCTTTTCTAGGTCAATTAATTTGTCCGATAGTTGGAGACGTTAAAGATGCTGGTGGTGTTAGAGATATTCACGCTTTTAAATGGGGATTTTTAGCTGCATCGATAGCTATGTTAATAGGCACAGCAGTTTTCTATTTCCTAAAAAATAAATATGTAATAACTCCTGAAGGCAGACCACTTGGAGGATTGCCAAAAAATAATGTTAACGATGATTATGAAGAAGGCGAATCTCAAAAAGCGGTTTTCTCTCAAAAAGCATTAATTAGTGCAGTCCTTGCTTTTGTAGTTTTAGGTTTAAGTTTTCACTTTGCTTTTGGTCAAAATTTTATTTACTCATTGATTTATGCTAGTGGCTTGTCTTTAGCTGGATTAATTATATCAGATTCATCATTAACAAAAGTTGAAAAAGATAGAATAAAAGTAATTTATATTGTCGCATTTTTCGTAATATTTTTCTGGGCAGCATTTGAACAAGCTGGATCGTCATTGACATTTATTGCCGATAACCAATGTGATAGAAATTTCTTTGGTTATAACATGCCACCGTCAATGGTGCAAATTTTCAACGGATTATTTGTAGTTGCTTTTGCTGTTCCTTTTAGTATGTTGTGGGATTATTTAAGAAGTAAAGATATAGAACCAATTTCTCCCGTAAAACAAGCTGTGGGATTAGGTTTAGTTGCCCTAAGTTATTTTATAATTGCTCACAATGTAAAAGATTTAGGTAATAATGGTTTATTAGCAATCAAGTGGTTAATTCTTTTATATTTAATCCAAACTTGTGCCGAACTTTGTTTGTCTCCAATTGGTTTATCATTAGTAGGTAAATTATCTCCAAAACGTTTTTCTTCCTTGTTATACGGAGTTTTCTTTTTGTCAAATGCATCGGGTTATGCATTGGCTGGAACTTTAGGATCTATTTTGCCTGCAACTGGTGATAAATTCAATAAAGCCAAAGAATTTGGAATTGATTTACAAGCTGTTTTAGATAAAAAAATTACATTAACTGCTGATCAATTAGCTATTTTAGAAAAAAATCAAATCAGTCCAAACAATCCAGTTTTTGCTGGTTTTGAAATTCATAACTTGTTTGAATTCTTTATGGTTTTTGTTATTCTTTGCGGATTAGCAGCTGTAATTTTAATGGCACTTACTCCAAAATTGAAAAAAATGATGCACGGAGTTCGTTAATTAAAATTAAAAAATAAATTAGACCTTACAAACCTACAGGAAAATCTTGTAGGTTTGTTTTTATATAGCATTATAGATGATTCAAAATTTAACAATCAATCAAATTCAGAATTTTAAAGGAAAATATCCAAAACAACTTTGGTATTTATTTTTTAGCGAAATGTGGGAACGCTTCAGCTTTTATGGAATGCGAGGAATGTTATACGTTTTTATGACAAGTCAGTTATTTATGAAAGATACTGATGCCAATTTACAATATGGAGCAACTCAAGCATGGGTTTATGCCTTTACTTTTATTGGCGGTTTATTTGCCGATAAAATTTTTGGTTTTAGAAAATCGCTTTTTTGGGGTGGTATTCTTATGATTATTGGAAGCATTATACTTGCTATAAGTCCCAAAAATTTATTCTTCATTGGCGTTAGTTTTACCATTGTGGGTACTGGTTTTTTTAAGCCAAATATATCCTCGATGGTTGGCAAATTATATGCAGATGATGACAATAGAAGAGATGCAGGTTTTTCATTATTTTATGCTGGAGTTAATTTAGGTGCATTAATTGGAGGTTACATTTGTATTGCTGTTGCAAACGGAAATCTTTGGACATCCTTTGTTCCTATAAATTTGAGATGGAATTATGCTTTTGGATTTGCATCTGTTGTTATGGTATTAAGTTTATTAACATTCATTCAAACTCAAAAAAGTTTAGGTCAAATTGGATTATCACCATTAGCACATTTAACCACCTCAAAAAGAAAATTATATGAATCTGTTACCTACTTAGGTTCATTACTAATCATTCCAATTATAATGATTATGGTTTCCAATACCGTTTATACCGATTATTTCATGTACTTAATTGGTCCTATTTCTTTGTTATATCTAGCGTATGAAATGAAAGGATTTACTATTTCTCAAAATAAAAAATTAGTAGCCGCTGTAATTTTTATGTTGTTTTCAGTTGTTTTCTGGGCATTTTTTGAGCAAAGTGGCGGATCGTTAAGTGCATTTGCAGTAAATAATTTGAATAACACAATTTTCAATGTGAAATTAGATCCAAATGGGGTAAATAATGCTGCCAATTCTTTATTTGTAATAGTTTTTGCAGCGTTAGTTGGATTAGTTTGGTTGTGGATGAACAAACGAAAAATTGAACCCAACACCGTCGTGAAATTTGGAATAGCATTTTTATTTTTAGCCGGTGGATTTTATGTTTTTTATTATACTAAATTCTTTTCCGATACTTTTGGAAAAACTTCTCTGGGACTTTTTTCTTTTGGATGGTTTGTAATCACGTTTGGTGAATTATGTTTATCCCCAATTGGAATGAGTGCAATGACAAAACTTTCCCCACAAAAAACACAAGCAGTAATTATGGGAATGTGGTTTTTAGCTAGTGCTTATGGTCAATATTTTGCGGGAATTTTAGGAGCGAATATTGCAGAAGCTTCAGAACATGCAACTAATGTGGCGAAACTTACAGTATATGCAGATGGTTATAAACAATTAGCAATTTATGCTTTGATAGCAGGCATTTTGTTAATAGCAATTTCGCCATTTATCAAAAAATTAATGCAAGAAGTCAAATAGTCAAAACAATTTTGGTATTGTTTTTGTTTATATTTGTAAAAAATATTGATGATGAAAAAAATAATTATTGTAGCAGTTTTTATTCTTGGAAGTTTAGTATCGCAAGCCCAAGAAGGACAAGTTTGGCATACTAATATTGATGAAGCAATATCAGTTTCTAAAAAAGAAAACAAACCATTATTTCTGTTTTTTACCGGAAGCGATTGGTGTGGATGGTGTATTAGACTGCAAAAAGAAGTTTTTAAAACTCCAGAGTTTACAGCTTGGGCAAAAGACAATGTAGTTCTAGTTGAACTAGATTTCCCTAGAAAAAACATGCAGACGGATGAAATTAAAAAGCAAAATATGGAATTACAACAATTTTTTGCTGTACAAGGATATCCAACCGTTTGGTTTACTAAAGCCGGAATTGATCCTTCTGGGAAAACAAGTTTTGAAAAACTAGGAAGTCAAGGCTATATGACTGGCGGACCTACTGTTTGGATTACTAGTGCCAGTTTAATTACTTCTAAATTTGTAAAATATACTAAAGAAGAAGTAAAAGGTGCAAAATCAAACAAAAAAAGTATTGAAAAAGCAATGAAAAAAACTGTTAAGGCTGCAAAAAAAGCAACTGTTGATGCAGTAAAATAATAGTTTAATCAAGTTTATAAAATCCCTTTTCGGCAGTGGCATGAAAAGGGATTTTTTCTTTAGCGCAAGTTTGCTTCCAAATTTTAATATACGATTTAAAATTTGATGCATCCACCACCACAATTTCTGGTTTCCAAGATTTAAAAATTCGCTCTAAACTTACTTTTGGCGAGTGCGACAAAATTAAAATATCTGGACGTTTATTACTTAAATAAACTGCTGTACTATCAATAATTAATATCTTTTTATTTTTAAAATAATACAAATTTGAAATTTGTTTTTTTGAATTGATTTTGCAAAAATTCGCAATTAGATAGGGTTTTAAAACTATATCTTGATTGGATTGTGTAAGAATTGAATCATTACTGATTACCACAACTTGATTACCACTTCTTGCAGTAATCAATGTGTTTTTAGCTTTATTAAAAACAATTAATTCCTGTTTTTTATGTGTTGAATACAGCGTTTGAAAAAAGAAAAATTGAACCACAACAATTGCCGATAAAACAAAAATTAGCTTTTTAAAACTAGGCTTTTTCAACCAAACTATAAAACTGATTAACAAAATATAGAGACTTATCATCATATATTTTGAAAGCGGAATTTCCTTTAGAATAAAACCATCAAATGATGCTACCCAAGAAATTATATTATTTAACAGCCAAATACTCCATTCCAGCAACTTCATCATTGGGAGCCAAACAATATTGAAGGCCGCAAGAAGTAATACTAAAACTCCCAATGCCAAAATTACAGTGAGAAATGGTAAGATAACCAAATTAGTGACTAAAAACAAACCAGCAAATTGATGAAAATAATAAATACACATTGGAAAAGTTCCAATTTGCGCAGCAATGGACACAGTTACAATGTCCCAAAAATATGAAGTAATTTTATATTTTGGACTCCAAATAGAAGATAAAACAGGCTGAAACCAAACAATAAAAAATAAAGCAACATAACTTAATTGAAAACCAATATCAAACAAAAATGATGGTTCAAAAAGTAATATCAACAAAATAGAAACCAATAATGTATGATAAATATTAATTGATCTCCTCAAAAACATGCCAACTGCAACAAAGGTAAACATGGTTACTGATCTTAAAACACAAGGTGCTAAACCCGCTAAAATTCCGAAAAGCCAAATTGATATTATTACAAGTGCCATTTTTAAAAACAAACCCTTTTTTGAGTTGGGTAATGGCTTCAATAATAAACTTACAAAAAGCAAAATAAACCCGACATGCAATCCAGATACTGATAATACATGAATTGCTCCTGCATATTGATAATCTTGCATAATGTCTTGCGAAATGTCCTGTTGTTGTCCTAAAATTAATGCCGCAACAACATTCAATTCACGTTCGTTAAATTTATTTTTTCTTAAATTTCGAATGATTTTATTTCTGATCTTCGAAGCATAATAAGATAAACTTTCATCCGATTTTGTAGCTATTTTTACGTTATCTAATTCACAATAAAACTGTCCATAAATTTGTTTAACTTCTAAATAGTTTCCATAATCAAACTGATTGGGATTGTTTGGAACTCTATTTTTATAGAATTTTCCATTGATTTTAAGATTATTTCCAATATCAAATAATGGAGAATTCAGCGATTTTTTAATATTTAAAATAATTTTTCCAGAGCTTACATCCTTATCAATAGTACAAATTGTGGCAACATATCGGTCATTACTTTTGGAACTTCTTAATTTTTCGACGATGGTAATCTCAGAAATATGCGGTTTTTCATAATCAGTAATTTTATGTAAATAATGATTTGGATTTCGGGTTTCGTCTTTTGAAATAACAGTAAAATTGCCCAGCAAAATTGAAGTTATTAAAACTAAAATTCCAAAATAAGATTTCTTAAAACTATTTTTTAGTGAATAAACATAAGATATAATCAGCGAAAACAAACTTGAAATCAATGCTACTATCGAGATAATAAAATCAATTTTATAAAACTGTGCAAACACAATTCCTGCAACGAAAAAGATAGTAATTTTGACGAGAGGAAATTGTAGTACTTTCATTATTGTAAAAAATAATATACTAATTTATAACTAAGTAATTTCGTTGTAAATGCCCTGAGCTGTTTTAATACTTGCACCATCACCGCCAAGTTTTAAGGCAAGTTTATCGTAATTTTGAAGTACCAGTTTTCTGTAATCTGGATTTAAAATTTTTTCTAATTCTAATTTAATTCGTTTCGGATTGCACTCGTCCTGAATCAACTCGGTTACTACCTCATCGTCCATAATTAAATTAACGAGTGAAATATATTTAAGAGTAATAATTCGTTTCGCAATTTGATATGAAACCCAACTTCCTTTGTAGCACACCACTTCTGGAACTTTAAATAATGCAGTTTCTAGAGTTGCTGTTCCAGATGTTACCAAAGCGGCAGTTGAATTACTCAAAAGATCGTAAGTTTTATTGGATACAAATTTGATATTTTTATTTTTCAAAAAAGTTTCGTAAAATGAATATTCCTGACTTGGGGCGCCTGCAATTACAAATTGATAATCCGGAAAATCGGTTACAACACTTAACATTACAGATAACATTTTAGCTATTTCTTGTTTCCGACTTCCAGGAAGAACTGCAATTATAGGTTTTACATCAAGACTATTTTCAGACCTAAAGGTTTCTGCATCTATAGTTTTTCTGTTTTTAATTGCATCAAGAAGTGGATGTCCTACAAAATGTACTGGAAATTTATGCTTCACTTCAAAAAATTCTTTTTCAAATGGAAGAATTACAAATAATTTATCAAAATCTCTTTTAATAGCTTTAATTCTGTTTTCTTTCCAAGCCCAAATTTGAGGTGCAATGTAATAATGTGTTTTTATTCCTTTCGCTTTTGCCCATTTTGCAATTCGCATATTAAAACCCGGATAATCTATAAAAATGAGAACATCTGGTTTAAAATTTTCGATATCAGATTTACAAAATTTTATGTTATTCAAAATAGTTTTAAGGTTCATTACTACTTCCAAAAAACCCATGAATGCTAGCTCTCTGTAATGCTTTACTAATGTTCCACCTTGAGCTTGCATCAAATCGCCACCCCAAAATCGGATTTCAGCTTTCGGATCTTGCAGATACAAGGCGTTCATAAGGTTTGAACCATGCAAATCGCCAGAAGCTTCGCCAGCAATGATGTAGTATTTCATTTTGAAAAATTAATTTTATAAAAATACAGTAAACAGAGCCAACGCTAAAGTAGCCAAAACTACTCCTCGAGCCATTAATTCCTTTTTAAACTTTAGTAAAATAAAAAATGAGATGATATTTAAAATGGCACCCAAAGTAATAACTTTTCCTAGAATCCCTTCTTGTTTTATAAGTTCGTAATCGGAAAAAAGATTGAATTTCGTGAAAAACAATACAAATAAGTAAGTTCCTAGAAACGAAACAATCAATCCAATAATAAATCCAATAATTAAATCTGTTTTTTTCATGATTCAGGTACTAGAAGTTCCACGTATTTAAAGTTGCTATCGAATGATGTGCTGTAAGGTCAAATTGAACTGGAACTATCGAAATAAAATGGTTTGCCAATGCCCATTCATCGGTATCTTCACCTTTATCTTGATTTACAAATTCGCCTGTAAGCCAGTAATATTCTTTACCAAAAGGTGTTACTCGTTTATCAAATTTTTCTTGCCACATTGCTTTTGCTTGTCGACAAATTTTTATCCCTTTTATTTCTTGTGTTTTAAGTTTAGGAAAATTTACATTTAAAACGGTTCCTTCTGTGAGACCGTTTTGTAAAACTTGAAGTGCTATTTTTTTTATAAATGGTTTAATAGGCTCAAAATCGGCATTCCAATCATAATCTAATAACGAAAAACCAATAGCGGGAATACCCTCAATTCCAGCTTCGACTGCAGCACTCATAGTTCCAGAATAAATAACATTTATGGAAGAGTTTGAACCATGATTTACTCCAGAAACGCATAAATCGGGTTTTCGTTTCAAAACTTCATTTACTGCCATTTTTACGCAATCAACTGGAGTTCCCGAGCAACTGTACTCTAAAATTGTAGCATCAGGATGTGAAATTTTGTTTAAGTGCAACGTATTATTTATGGTTATTGCATGTCCCATCGCACTTTGTGGACTGTCTGGAGCTACAACTACTACTTCCCCTATTTCACTCATTACCGCTATTAATGCTCTGATTCCTGGAGCAGAAATGCTATCGTCATTGGTAACTAATATTAAAGGTCTTGAATTCATTTTGTGATAAGTAACTTATTTAGATGATAATCAAAAATAGTTTTAAAAATTGACTAATGCAAAATAGAATCCAAGATTTTATTTGATTCAGATACCAATGAAAAAATCGGTTGCTACCACTCATTTACTTTATTAGCATCCATTTTTAAAAATATAAACAGTAAAATAGTGAATCCCCAAAGTCCAGATCCACCATAAGAAAAGAAAGGTAAAGGCACACCAACAGTAGGAAAAACGCCAATTACCATGGCAATATTTACGAAAAAATGAATGAATAAAATTCCCGAGACACAATAACCAAAAACACGACTGAACTTTGTTTTTTGTCTTTCAGCAAGATAAATTATTCTTAATATTAATGTTACAAATAAAATCATTACGACAACTGATCCTACAAATCCCCACTCTTCACCAACTGTTGTAAAAATATAATCGGTATGCTGTTCCGGTACAAAACCTCCTTTGGTTTGAGTTCCTTCAAGATAACCTTTACCAAGCCATCCTCCAGATCCAATTGCAATTTCAGACTGATGAATATTATAACCAATCCCTTTCATATCTACCTGTTTCCCTAACAAAATATTAAAACGATCGCGGTGATGTTGCTGAAAAACATTATTAAAAACATAATTCACAGAAAATGTAAATCCTGAAATTGCTATTAATAAAATCGCTGAAAACAATATGTTTCGATCAACAATACGACTTTTGAAATAATAAAATATTAATCCAACAAATGAAATTCCAATTACTATTAAAGGATTATTGGTAACTAAAGTTAGTATAAATATTAAAATAGTAATAAACCCTGTCCAAATATACCAAGCTGGCAATCCTTCTCGATACAAAATAATAATGAAAATTGCGTATATCAAAGCACTTCCCGGATCGTGAGGAACTATTAATAATACCGGCAGCATTATTATTCCCAATGCTTGTATCTGATGATTGACATTTTTAAGGTTGATTTGAACATCGCTTAAATATTTTGCAAGTGCTAAACCGGTTGCAATTTTTGCAAATTCAGAAGGTTGTAATCTAAAACTACCAATTGAATACCAGTTGGTTTGTCCTTTTATAGTAGTCCCGAAAACAAATAATCCTGCTATTGATAAAAGAGCAATACCAAAAATTACAGTAGAGAATTTTTCGTAAAACTTTGCGTCCAAAGATAAGATTACAAATATCAATGGAATGTCTAAGAAAATAAAAAGTAATTGTTTACCAAAAAATTCATTCATATTGAAAATCGAAGTTCCTTCAACTACAGATGATAACGACGATGAATAAATATTTAGCCAACCCATTACCACTAGTGTAATGAAAATCAGGATACTTATCCAGTCGATATTATTGATAATACTTTGATTTCTCATTTATATTTTTGCAACTTTTTTAAGCGAATCAATTTTTACTTCTTTTGCAGATTTTACACCGTTAATTGAGTCTTTGGCACGCTTTATTTTTGCTATACTATCGTTAAGTTTTGTTTTGATTAGTTCAATACTATCTTGATGTTTTCTTGGATACAATTTATCATATTGTCCTTTTAAACTGCCTGTTAGCATTCTTTTCTCCAAATCGATTCGAGTAATTTTCTTTCTCAAATATTTTTCTATCATTAAACTGGTAATTGGTCCTGCCCAACGTGCACCCCAATATCCATTTTCAACAAATACTGCTATTGCTATTTTAGGATTGTCTTTTGGAGCAAATGCAACAAAAATAGAGTGATCCTGCAATTTTACACGTTTTCCATTTACTTTTAAGTAATTTTCTGCAGTTCCAGTTTTCCCACATATGTCAATTCCCGCAACGTTTAATCCGTGAGCAGTTCCTAAATTATATACGTCAAATAATCCACTAATTACGGGTTCAAAATATTTCCGCTGAATTGTTGTAACGTGTTTTGTGGTATATTTTTTATCAATTGGTTCACCCTTAATTCTTTTTATAATATGAGGTGTGTAGTAGTAACCTCTATTTGCAACTGTTGCCATCATATTAGCAAGTTGAATTGGAGTCATTAAAATTTCACCTTGACCAATAGCGTTTGAAACAATAGCAGTGCTTTTCCAACCCCCATTTGGATATAGTTTTTTGTATGTTTTAGAAGTAGGAATTGAACCTTTTTTTCCTGTTGGCAAATCATATCCCATGAAAGCACCAAGTCCAAAACTTTTTAAATGATTACTCCAAACGTCAACACCTTCAGCTGGATTTTGAAATTTGTTTATAGTTTTCATGTACACATTTCCAAAATAAGCATTACACGATTCATAAATTCCTCTGTGCAACTGCATTGCGCCACCATGACAGTGACATTTCATAAATCGACCACGCGCATAACTAAATCCATGATGACAGTAAAAAGTAGTTTGCTCATCAATAACACCTTCCTGAAGCGCAACTAATGCCGTTAGAATTTTAAACGGTGATCCTGGAGGATATTCTGCAAGTAAGCCTCTATCATACATTGGCTTAGCAATAGAATCATTATAAAGTGTTGTATAATTTTTAGAACGCTGTCTGCCTACTAACAATGCTGGATCATAATCTGGTGCACTTACTAAGGCTAAAATTTCGCCACTTTTAGGTTCGATGGCTACAATTCCACCCCATTTATTTACCATCAATTCTTCTCCATATTTTTGCAAATCAGCATCAATAGATAACGTTACATCTTCACCTTGCTTGGCAATTGTGTCATATTTTCCCTCTTTGTAGGAACCAATTTCTCTATTAAATTTATCTTTTAATGTGTAGCGAACTCCTTTACGACCACGCAATTGCAATTCATAACTCTCCTCAACACCTTGTCTTCCAATTAAATCGCCACCAACATAATATGGATTTTTTTTAATTGTTGCTTCATTTACTTGCGTTATAAAACCAAAAACATTGGCACCATAGCTTTCCTGATAATCTCGCAAGGATCGTTTTTGAATATAAAACCCTTCAAATTTTCTAATTTTTTCCTGAAATGCGGCGTATTCTAATTTATTCAATTGAGGTAAAAAAACCGAGGGTAACATAGGACTATAAACCTTAGCTTTTTTAATTTTTTTTATAAAATCTTCTTTAGTAATGTCAAGCAAACTACAAAACGAAATGGTATCTAAATTTTTAATATCTCTAGGGATTACCATTATATCATAAGATGGTTGATTTGCTACCAACAATTTTCCGTGACGATCAAAGATATAACCGCGCTCAGGATAATCATATTTTATTTTTATAGCATTATTATCAGATTTTAATTTGAACGAATCGTCAACAATTTGCAAAAAGAAAAGCCGTATTACTAACAAAGTAGTTGTAATAATTATTATTGCTGGAAGCAAAACTTTTCTCATCGCTTATTTGGCTTGATTAAGTAAATTAAAAGAATAGATACTAAAATAGTAAAGATAGTACTTATTAAAGTTCTTAAGAGGATGCTCCAGATAAACTCGAGCGTAAAAATTTCTAAAATAAATAATGTAAAATGATGAATAACGACTGCTAAAAATATAAATGAAAATCGTTCGGGCGTTAAAGAATCATTTAATCTTACAGTTTGATATTCGTAACTTAAACCAAAAGAAAATCGAAATAAGTAAGGTCGCAAAAATGCTAATAAAACACAAGCGGTGGCATGAACTCCTCCGGAATTGCAGAACATATCCACCAGTAATCCTAAAAAGAAACTCGCTAAAAGTAAACTATATTTATTACCATTTACAGGATATAAAATTATAAATAAGATGTAGGGAAACGGATTTATATATCCCAAAAAATTTATATTATTAAAAATCAGAACCTGTGCTGCAAGCAACAAAACAAATCGAGATAGATTGTATAACAAAGTGCTATTCATCTTTTTTAGATTTTTTTTCTAATTCGTCAATCTCTTTTTTGTCCTTACTTTTAATAATGTAAACATGACCCAAATTAGTCATGTCATTAAATAATTTAATATTTATTGTAAAAAAATTAGTTTGATCATCAGTATAAATATTTGCGATAGTGCCAATATTTATATTTTCGGGAAAAATTGTCGATTGACCTCCAGTAACTATTGTATCTCCTTTTTTTACAGAGGCTAATCTTGGAACGTCTATCAATTGTACAAACCCAGTGCTTTTTCCGTCCCAAACTAAGGAACCAAAATGATTTGATTTTTTGAACTTGGCATTTATTTGTGATTTCACATTCAAGATGCTTAAAACGGTTGAATAATTGGCAGAAGTATTTTCGACAATGCCTACGATTCCTAAACTATTTATAACTCCCATATCGGACTGAACACCTTGTTTAAATCCAGTATTTAAGGTAAGGAAATTTTCCTGTGAACTGTAAGAATTTTTAATAACCTTTGAAATTATTATATCAACTTTTCTAATTCCTTTGATGGAGTCAAAATTAGGTACTTTGGTTGTATCTTTAAGATTGAATAATAAACTTTTTAATCTTGCATTTTCTAATGCCAATTCCTCATTTTTGGTTTTAAGTCCAAAATACTCATTTATTGAATTCACTTTTTCATACACACCACCAGACAAAAAATTTGCCGAGCTTATTATTTTACTTTTGTGATAAGAATGCGACTGAATTGTTAATGATATAGAAACTATCATAAGCAGCAAAAACAGCATTCGAAGGCTGTTTTTAAATATAAAATTAAATATTTGCTGCATTTTAAAATAGTATTACTTCGTCAGTTCGCTATGATTGTGTCAGTATTCAGTAATTAGTTTAAAGTTATTTTGATGAAAACTATTTTATTAAAATACTTCTGAATTTTGGAATATTTTTCAAAGCCATTCCAGTTCCTCTAACAACAGCCTTTAAAGGATCTTCGGCTATGTAAACTGGCAAATCTGTTTTTAACGAAATTCTTTTATCTAAACCACGCAACATTGATCCTCCACCTGCAAGATAAATTCCTGTGTTGTAAATATCGGCTGCTAATTCGGGTGGGGTTTGAGATAATGTTTCCATTACAGCATCTTCAATTCTTTGGATCGATTTATCTAATGCTTTAGCGATCTCTCTAAAAGAAACTTCTACTTGTTTTGGTTTTCCAGTAAGTAAATCTCGACCTTGAACGGACATATCATCTGGAGGAGTTTCTAACTGATCTGTAGCTGCACCAATAGTAATTTTTATTTTCTCGGCAGTCGTTTCTCCTACAAATAAGTTGTGCTGGGTTCGCATGTAGTAAATAATGTCGTTAGTAAAAACGTCACCTGCAATTTTTACCGATTTATCGCATACAATTCCTCCAAGAGCAATAACGGCAATTTCAGTAGTTCCGCCTCCAATATCCACAATCATATTTCCTTTGGGTTGCATAATATCAATCCCAATTCCAATCGCAGCTGCCATAGGTTCATGAATAAGATAAACCTCTTTTCCATTTACTCGTTCACAACTTTCTTTCACAGCTCGCATTTCAACTTCGGTTATACCAGATGGTATACAAACTACCATTCGAAGTGCTGGCTGAAACATTTTTTTCTTTAACGCCGGAATACTTTTTATAAACATTTTTATCATTTGCTCCGAAGCATCAAAATCTGCAATAACTCCATCCTTCAACGGACGTATAGTTTTAATGTTTTCGTGGGTTTTGCCTTGCATCATGTTTGCCTCTTTCCCAACGGCAATTATTTTTCCAGAAATTCTATCTCTAGCAACTATCGAAGGACTATCAATAACAACTTTATCGTTGTGAATGATTAATGTGTTGGCGGTTCCAAGGTCTATCGCGATATCCTCGGTCATGAAATCAAAAAATCCCATAGGTTGTTTAAGGGTTATTAGTTAATAAATTTTAATTGCAAAGTTAAACAAATTAATGTTTGAAATGACGCGTTCCAGTAAATACCATCGCAACTTTATTTTCATCACAATAATTGATACTGAGTTCATCTTTTATAGAACCTCCAGGTTGAATAACGGCAGAAATTCCTGCTTGATGTGCAATTTCCACGCAATCTGGAAATGGGAAAAAAGCATCGCTTGCCATAACGGCACCTTTCAAATCAAAACCGAAATTTGTAGCTTTTTCAATAGCTTGTTTCAGTGCATCTACGCGAGATGTTTGACCTGTTCCCGAAGAAATTAAAGTATTATTTTTTGCAAAAACTATAGTATTAGACTTGGTGTTTTTACAAATTTTTGAAGCAAAAATTAAATCATCCAGTTCCTCACTAGTAGGACTTGTCATCGTGACATTCTTTAACATCTGTTTAGAATCGGTACTACTATTTCGATCTTGAATTAATAAACCATTTAAACACGTTCTAATTTGTTTTTGAGGCAATTCTACATCTTTTAATAATAAGATAATTCTGTTTTTCTTTTCAGATAAAATTTGAATCGCTTCATTATCAAACTCAGGCGCAATTACAACTTCACAAAAAAGTGAATTTATTTCAAATGCTGTCGCATTATCTATAGCTCCATTTGCAATTAAAACACCACCAAATGCTGATGTTGGATCGCAAGCTAGTGCTGTTTTATAAGCTTCAACCATTGTGTTTCGTGTGGCCAAACCGCATGCGTTATTATGTTTTAGAATCGCAAAAGTTGGATTTTCATTTTTAAATTCATTAATTAAATTAACTGCTGCATCCACATCAAGTAAATTATTATAAGATAATTCTTTGCCATGAAGTTTTGTAAACATAGCATCAAAATCGCCAAAGAAAAAACCTCGTTGATGTGGATTTTCGCCATAACGCAATTCTTGACCTGAAGCATTACTAGCCTTAAAAATAGATACATCTGAATTTAAAATTGAAAAATAATTAAAAATTGCAGTATCATAATGTGATGAAACATGGAATGCTTTTGTAGCAAAAACTCTTCGTTGATCTAAGGTAGTTGCGTTATCAGCAGAAATAATATCAAAAAATAAAGGGTACTCGTTTACGGAAGCCACGATTACCGTATCGTTAAAATTTTTCGCCGCAGCACGTATTAACGAAATGCCTCCGATGTCAATTTTTTCTATAATATCACTTTCTATGGTGCTCGTTGCGACTGTTTTTTCAAAAGGATATAAATCTACTAATACAACATCAATTTGTGGAATATCAAATTCGACCATTTGCTGCACATCATTTTCATTATCTTGACGATTTAAAATGCCACCAAAAATTTTAGGATGCAATGTTTTAACTCTTCCACCCAAAATTTCTGGAAAACTGGTGATGTCCTCAACAGGTACTACTGGGATTCCAAGTGATTTTATATAACTTTCAGTACCTCCAGTAGAATATAAAATGACGTTTTGTTCGTGTAGTTTTCGAACAATTGGTTCTAAACCTTCTTTAGAAAAAACAGAAATTAGTGCCGATTTGATGATTTTTGTGGTGCTCATTTTGTAGTGTTATTAAGCACACAAAAGTAGTTTTTTATATCTAATGTTTTTTAAAGATTTTGTAAACAATAGCAAAAAACATTTCTTTTCAATAGCATATATCATAAAACCTATTACCATTATTAAGTGTAACAAAATTGAGTTTTTTAGCACTAATAGCTTAAATTTACGTGTTTAAAAACTCCTCATGTTAGTATATTTAAGATTAGTAAAAGAAAGTTTTAGCTTTGCGATGAATGCCTTGCGAAACAACAAGTTGCGTACCTTACTCTCATTGCTAGGAGTAACCATCGGGATTTTTTCAATTATTGCCGTTCTTGCTGCAGTAGATTCGTTAGATCATAAAATCAAAAAAGATTTGAGTAGTTTAGATAAAAATACAATTTATTTAGCAAAATTTTCTTTTGGACCATCGTCAGTACCAAAATGGAAAAGAGAACAATTTCCAAATGTAAATTATGAAGAGTATCAATATTTAAAAAATAATTTACCACAAGCCCAAGAACTGGCTTTTCAGTTGTTTGTAAAAAGTGAAATAATAAAATACGATACTAAATCCGTAAGTTCAGTAAATGTGGTTCCAGTATCTCAAGAATTTATTGACATACAAGGACTGGAATTCTCAGAAGGTAGATTTTATAATGAATCTGAATCAAATTCTGGTGCTGCAGTAGTGGTTATCGGAGATGAAATTGCTACAAGTTTGTTTGATAATGTGGATCCTATTGGCAAACAAGTACGTCTTTACGGACAGCGATTTACCGTTATTGGAATTCTTAAAAAACAAGGCGCAGGACTTTTTGGCGATAGTAACGATACCTCAGCATTTATTCCTGTAAATTTTTTGAGACGCATGTATGGCGATAATAATAATGCGATAACTCCCGTAATCGTTATTAAACCTCAAAAAGGCATTGACATGGAGGCTTTTAAAGCGGATTTAACTCAAAAACTGCGCAACATGAGAGGTCTTAAAACTGCAGATATTGACAATTTTATGATAAATGTATTTTCTGGTTTTACTGATTTGCTTGATGGGATCATCAGCAGTATGAATCTTGGTGGTTGGATTATAGCAGGATTTTCCTTACTTGTAGGAGGTTTTGGCGTAGCCAATATTATGTTTGTATCAGTAAAAGAGCGCACAAATTTAATAGGAATTCAAAAATCGTTAGGAGCAAAAAACCGATTTATACTTTTTCAGTTTCTGTTTGAAGCCGTAATTTTATGTGTAATAGGAGGTTTTATAGGAATTATAATGGTGTGGCTCATTGCGCTTGTGCTTACAAAAGTACTTGACTTTGAATTTGTATTGAGTTTTTTCAATATTTGTTTAGGAACCGGATTAGCAATTGTGATAGGCTTAGTTTCTGGAATATTACCTGCGATTTCTGCTTCAAAACTAGATCCTGTTGAAGCCATAAGAAGTGGGATGTAGAAGAATTTTATGCAAATAATAGCTTTAAAAAATTATTATTATTTTTAATAATTAATGTAGGCACGGTTGCAAATTAGCGCTGTCAGGTGTAAATGATAATTATTATGAAAACATTAAAAGTATTATCAGTAGGCATTTTTAGTAATGCTTTTGGAATTACAATACTCTTATCTACATTTAAAAACAATTCAAAAATTTACTACTCTTACTAAAATAAAAAAGCGATACTTTCGTATCGCTTTTTTATTTCTATTCTATTTCTTTCATCTTAAAAGACTCCATGAATTTTGTAGTATAATTTCCTGCTACATAATCTGGCTCCTCCATTAATTGTCTGTGGAAAGGAATGGTAGTTTTTATACCTTCTATATAAAATTCATCAAGGGCACGTTTCATTTTATTAATTGCTTCTTGACGCGTTTGTGCCGTGGTGATTAACTTTGCTATCATCGAATCGTAGTTTGGTGGAATCGTGTAACCAGCATAAACGTGTGTGTCCAGACGAACTCCATGTCCTCCAGGCGAATGCAAAACTGTAATTTTACCAGGCGAAGGTCGAAAATCGTTATAAGGATCTTCGGCGTTAATTCGACATTCAATAGCATGCAGATTTGGAAAATAATTTTTACCCGAAATTGGAATTCCTGCAGCAACCATAATTTGTTCTCTTATCAAATCGTAATCTATTACTTGCTCTGTTATTGGGTGTTCTACTTGGATTCGCGTATTCATCTCCATAAAATAGAAATTTCGATGCTTGTCAACCAAAAATTCTACCGTTCCTGCACCTTCATATTTAATGAATTCCGCAGCTTTTACCGCAGCCTCACCCATTCTGTTTCGTAACTCATCAGTCATAAATGGTGATGGAGTTTCTTCAGTCAGTTTTTGATGACGTCTTTGAACAGAGCAATCTCTTTCTGACAAATGACAAGCTTTACCATAAGAGTCGCCCACAACTTGTATTTCAATATGTCGTGGTTCTTCAATTAATTTTTCAAGATACATTCCATCATTTCCAAATGCCGCAGCCGATTCTTGTCGGGCACTTTCCCACGCTTTTAATAATTCTTCCTCTTTCCAAACAGCACGCATTCCTTTTCCTCCACCACCAGCAGTTGCTTTTAACATTACTGGATAACCCATTTCTTTTGCAAGTTGCTGGGTTTGTTCAAAAGATTCTAATAAACCTTCTGAACCTGGTACACAGGGAACTCCTGCAGCTTTCATGGTTGATTTTGCCGAGGCTTTATCTCCCATTTTATCAATCATCTCAGGTGAGGCACCAATAAATTTTATTCCGTGCTCTTGACAAATCTTAGAAAATTTTGCATTTTCAGATAGGAAACCGTATCCCGGATGAATTGCATCAGCATTGGTAATTTCTGCTGCTGCAATAATGCTTGACATTTTTAAATAAGATAAATTACTTGGTGGTGGTCCGATGCAAACTGCTTCATCAGCAAATTTTACATGTAAACTTTCGGCATCAGCTGTTGAATAAACCGCAACCGTTTTTATTCCCATTTCTTTACAGGTACGAATTACTCTTAGCGCAATTTCACCTCTGTTGGCAATCAATATTTTTTTAAACATCTTTTTAAGTTTAGATTGTTAGACAATTGGATTGTTTGATTTTTAGATTGTTTTGCCTTCAAGCTTAACATTCACGGATTATTAGAAAATCTAATAGTCTGGAAATCTAATAATCTAATAATCTAAATTATGACGGATCTACTAAAAACAAAGGTTGGTCAAATTCCACTGGAGACATATCGTCAACAAGAATTTTAACTATTTTTCCTGAAATCTCAGCTTCGATTTCATTAAATAACTTCATTGCCTCAATCACACAAAGAACGTCACCTTTTTGAATTGTGCTTCCTACTTCAGTAAACACTGCTTTATCTGGCGAAGGTTTTCTATAAAAAGTACCAATCATTGGAGATTTTATAGTAATAAATTTTGCATTATCATCTGCAACGGGTTGAGCAACTTTAACTTCTTGCGTTTGAATTACTGGTTGCGCAGCTGCGGGTATAGACTGTTGTGCTGGTGCTTGTTGTAAATAAGTTACTTCATGTGCTGTATTTTCTAAAGTAGTTCTTATCGTAATTTTAACGTCGTCCATTTCTAATTTAACTTCTGCAACTCCAGAATTGGCGACAAATTTAATTAGGTTTTGAATTTCTTTTAAATCCATAATAGGTGTTTTTAGTTAGTTTATTGTTTAATATGCCCATTTCAAATAAATTGATCCCCAAGTAAAGCCACCACCAAAAGCCGCAAATACAAGGTTATCGCCTTTTTTAAATTTTTTTTCAAAATCGAATAGTAATAAGGGTAAAGTTGCTGATGTTGTATTCCCATATTTATGAATGTTAATGAGAACTTTATTTTGATCTAGCTCCATTCTTGAAGCTGTCGCGTCAATAATTCGTTTGTTTGCCTGATGTGCTATGAGCCAATTTACATCATTATTAGATAAATTATTTCTTCGCATTATTTTTTCGCTCACATCGGCCATGCCAGAAACTGCGTATTTGTATACCGTTTTACCATCTTGAAAAACATAATGTAATCCGTTTTCAACTGTTTCTTTCGAGGCTGGCAAAATTGAACCTCCAGCGTCTATTTTTAAGTATTCTCTTCCTATACCATCAGATCTTAAAATCTCATCCTGTATTCCTAGTCCTTCATAATTTGGTTCAAAAAGCACAGCGCCTGCGCCATCTCCAAAAATAATACAAGTTGCTCTGTCAGTATAATCAATAATCGATGACATTTTATCTGCTCCGATAAGCAATACTTTTTTATATCTACCTGACTCAATATATGCCGCAGCTGTTGACATTCCAAACAAGAATCCTGAACATGCGGCTTGCAAATCGTATGCAAAGGCATTTACTGCGCCAATTTGGGTTGCAACAAAAACTGCTGTTGATGCCACTGGCATGTCTGGGGTAGTTGTGGCTAATATTACTAAATCTATTTCTTTGGGGTCGATTTTACTTTTTTCTAATAAATCTTGGGCTGCTTTAATAGCTAAATATGAAGTTCCCTTACCTGATTCTTTGAGCAATCTTCGTTCTGAAATTCCAGTACGTGTTAAAATCCATTCATCATTCGTGTCTACCATGGTTTCTAAAAGTTTATTAGAAAGCACAAAGTCAGGAACATAACCGCCTACAGCAGTTATAGCAGCAGTAACTTTATTCATAAAAATAATTTAAAATCCTTCAATACTTTGCTTAAAAGAGGTGGAAATTACAAAAAATAATTAAGTAATTTTTTTAATATGTAAAAAAAGTGCAAAACAAAAAACTCCCACTGAGTGAGAGTTTAATTGAAAATTGTAAATTATATTAAATTTCAGCTACTGATTTATCAATAACTACTTGACCTCTATAATACATTTTACCTTCATGCCAGTAAGCTCTGTGGTATAAATGTGCTTCTCCAGTTACAGGACAAGTTGCAATAGTCGCAACAGTTGCTTTATAATGTGTTCTTCTTTTATCTCTTCTTGTTTTGGAGATTTTTCTCTTAGGATGTGCCATTTTACTATATTATTTATCCGTTAATAGTTGCTTTAATTTATCCCAACGTGGGTCTATATTTTCTTCTTGTTTTACTTCTTTTTTACTTTTTTTTACTGATAGTTCCGCTAATTTATCTAAAGTTTCCGTTTTTAAACTCCCATCTTTTATTCCAGGATGCACTCTTTTAAAAGGTACCGACAGCACAATCATTTCATATATGTACTGAGAAACGTCAATTTCATGTTCACCATGAGGTAAAACTAGTAACTCTTCATTATCATTATTATACTGTTCTCCAAACTGTACAACTAATTTTAATTTAGACTTTACAGGTAAATCAAACTGCTCATTTGTTAAATCACATGGAACATTAACTGTCCCGACATGACTAAAAGCAAGCTCCAACATCATGCTTTTTTTTTCTAAAGTTAGCTTTACTTTTATATCGCTACTTTCATATTCATGATAATCAAACTTCTCAAAGAACGAATTATTTATTTGAAAATCAAATTGATGCTTACCCAACTTTAATCCAATAAATGGGATTAAAAATTCATTTGTAACTTTCATCATTTCATCAAATTGTCTATTCCAAAAAATCTTGGATTAGGAGTGCAAAGATATAAAATTATTGTAAACAGAAAAGTCTTATCAACCTTTTTTTGATTCTAATTGTCTTTCTTTAGTTTTCATTGGATTTTTAGAAATTTCGATATATTCATTTCTAGAATGATAGATATCGATTGCCAAATAAACAGCTTCTTTAAATGAAGTAAAATCTGCGACTCCTTTTCCAGCAATTTCATAAGCAGTTCCGTGATCTGGTGAAGTTCTAATTTTGTTTAAACCTGCAGTATAATTGACGCCTTTCCCAAAGGATAAGGTTTTAAATGGAATTAATCCTTGGTCATGATAGCATGCAATTACCGCATCAAACTTCTCATATTGACCACTCCCAAAAAATCCATCTGCCGAATAAGGTCCAAAAACCAAAGTTCCTTTTTCAAACAATTTTTTTATCGTTGGCTTAATAACTTCTTCATCTTCCTGACCAATAACACCATTATCGCCAGAATGTGGATTTAGCCCAAGCAAAGCAATTCTTGGCTTGTTAATGCTAAAATCTTGCTTCAAAGTGCTGTTAATAGTTTCAATTTTTTGACTAATCAATTTTTGTGTTATGTGTGTTGCAACGTCATTTACAGGAATATGATCGGTTAATAAACCCACTCGTAAGTTTTCTTGAACCATCAGCATTAGTGCGTTTCCTTCGAGTTCTTTATCTAAGTAATCTGTATGTCCAGGAAATTTAAACTCCTCCGATTGAATGTTATATTTATTGATTGGTGCCGTAACTAAAACATCTATCAAACCTTCTTTCAAAGCAGCAGTGGCAGCAGTGAATGATTTGACAGCATATTTCCCAATGGTTTCATCGTTTTGCCCGAAATTTATATCAACACTTTCGCGCCACACATTTAAAACATTTATTTTTCCAATTACTAACTGGTTCATTGAATCTATACCATGCAGAGCAATATCGGAGTTTAAATTTTTTTTAATAAAAGATACAATTTTCACATTTGCAAAAATTACCGGAGTACAAAGCTCTAACATTCTAGAGTCTTCAAATGTTTTTAAAATAACTTCGCTTCCAATACCGTTTAAATCTCCAATTGAAATTCCAACAATTATAATTTCTGCTTTTTTCATTGCGATATCTTCTTATTTATTGCTAATTTTGATGTGCAAATTTAGTAAAATAAAACGACAAATGTTTACAGGAATTATTGAAACACTAGGAATTGTGAAAGACATCCAAAAAGAAAATGACAACATTCACTTAATTATTCAATCATCAATAACTAATGAATTAAAAATCGACCAAAGTGTAGCTCACAACGGAGTTTGCCTAACCGTTGTTGCCATAAATGACGATACATATACTGTGACTGCCATAAAAGAAACTATTGATAAAACAAATCTAGGTCATTGGAAAATTAATGATACATTAAATATTGAACGCGCCATGAAACTTGGCGATCGGCTTGACGGGCATATAGTTCAGGGACATGTAGATCAAATTGGGGTTTGCATAAATGTAGAGGAGACTAATGGAAGCTGGAAATACACTTTTAAATATGATTCTAGTACTAACAACCTTACGATTGAAAAAGGATCTATAACGGTTAATGGAGTTAGTTTAACAGTAGTTGATTCAAAAGCTGACGAGTTTTCAGTTGCTATTATACCTTATACCTATACTCATACAAATTTCAATTCCTTTGAAGTGGGAACGAAAATAAATCTAGAGTTTGATGTGATTGGGAAATATGTTACCAAATTATATGCAAAATAAGTTTGAGACAATAAAAAAAGCTTCAATTTAAATTGAAGCTTTTTTTATTAACATATAATTTATAAAATGAATATACAATAGAAAGTAGAACACAAAAAATTATATTACTATCAATTGGAAAGCCAGGTGGAACTGGCGGAATAGGCTCTGGTGGACTAGGCGCAGCAAATAATGAATTACTCAATATCAGTGCAACTAAAATTAATAAAAATTTATGAGGGGCAAATTTCATATTGTAAAAGTAAATTTTTTTTCTACGTATCAAAATTATTTTAATCAAATTTTTAAAAATGAAGTTTAAATTAATGATTAATTAACCCCACTATAACTTCAATATTATAAACGTAAAAAAAACACTTTTGGTTTACGTTCAACTAAAAGTTTGTTCAGAAACCTTTAATTGTTTGTGGTCCCACTTGGAATCGAACCAAGCACCTACTGATTATGAGTCAGTTGCTCTAACCGAATGAGCTATAGGACCAATTATGAGAGTGCAATAGTACTACAATTTTTCATTTTTTGCAATATTTTTTATCCGCATTTTATAAGTTTTACTTTAAATGGATAAAAATTAACATCTATTGTAAATCCTGACACAGTTCTATAAGTACACCATTTGTAGTTTTAGGATGCAAAAACACTACGAGTTTATTATCTGCACCCTTTTTTGGTACCTCATTTATTAATTTGAATCCTTCGTTTTGCAATCGTTCAATTTCCGAGTGGATATCCTCAACATCAAAAGCAATATGATGAATTCCTTCTCCTTTCTTTTCAAGAAACTTTGCTATTGGTGAATCTGAAGTTGTAGCTTCAAGCAACTCAATTTTATTTGGTCCATTCATAAAAAAAGAGGTTTTTACTCCTTCACTTGGAACTTCTTCTTGTTTGTATGCGGGACTTCCAAAAAGTTTTTCAAAAAGCAAATTAGAGTCTTGCAAATTATGAACTGCAATACCAATATGTTCAATTTTAGTCATTTTCCTAATTTAAATAAAAATTACAATTGTAAGGTATTAAAAATAAAAAAACCATTCGAATATCGAATGGTTTTTAAATAATTTATATCAAGATTTAGTATCTTCCTCTATTTCCTCCACCATTACCTTCTCTGTTTCCACCGCCATATCCGCCGCTTCCACTTCCACTTCCTCCACCACGAGAATTTCCACCACCATTATAACCACCACCACTAGGACGATTGTTGTTAAATGATCTTCTTTCTCCTTCTGGTTTTGGTTCAGATTTGTTTACTACAATAGTTCTACCATCTACAGTAGCTCCATTTAATTCAGTTATAGCTTTTTCAGCTTCCTCATCATTATCCATTTCAATAAAACCAAAACCTTTACTTCTTCCTGTAAATTTATCAGTTATAATTTTTACAGAGCTCACAGCTCCATATACTTCAAAAGATTCTCTTAAATCTGCTTCGTCAATACTGAACGGAAGACTTCCAACAAAAATATTCATAATATTATTTTAAAATTCAAATACAAAGATACATTAAAAATAATCAATTAATGCATCTGTTTGATTATAATTAACTTAAATTATATTATTAGTCGCTTATTGTAAGTATGCTTGGGAATTATTAAGGTGCTGGATAAATTGGAATTTTATAAAAAGTACCGTATTGAAAATTTACTTGATTTCCACCATCGGGATTTCCATTAGCGTTAGCTGCATTAAATTTAAAATTTCCAGAAATTGTACCTCCAGTATTTTCAGTAATAGTAATCTCACCATTGCTTCCCTCAACATTTAATATTTTAAACTTTGCGTTGTTACCACCACCAGTGACAGTTATAATATCGCCAGATTTATAATTATTTCCTGGTGAAGATATTTCGACTGAGGAAATTACACCAGAAGTATTTACCATTGTTTTTACTGTAAGCCCTAAACCAACTCCTGTAGAAGTTGTAGGAACAGCATTTGCAGCAGTATAACCTGTTCCACCAGAAACTAATGGAGAAGCAATTTTTGCTACTGGTCCAGATATTACATCGGTTCTGTACAGCAATTGAATTCCACCAAAATTTGAAGAATATGTTGCCTTGTAATTAGTATTTGTAGTTCCTAAATAATAGGTTCCAAAATTTATATTAGCTAAATTCAAATCCAACTCTTGATCTTGCGCCAAAGCTTCAATAGAAACTGAACCGTTAGTAGCAACGTAAGCTTTAGTGTCAATGGCTGTAAAAAGCACATTGTCGCGATAAGCTTGAAAACCAGGATTATTAAATTTGGTATCAGTTGTGCATGATAGTGCTATATATGACACTACAAACAGATAAAATATCTTTCTCATTGTTAAATTGTTTAATACAAAAATAGTTTTTTTACAGTATTATTTTAAAGTTTAATTAAAAAAAGAAAAAAATTAACTAATTTAAATCGGATATTAGTTTGTGTAAAAAAGTTTTATATCTTTGCACCCTTAATTAATCGAGGTCGAGTACCTCAAAATTTAATCAAAAGATTATGTCAGTAAAAATTAGATTACAAAGACACGGTAAAAAACAAAAACCATTTTATTGGATTGTTGCAACAGATGCCCGTTCAAAACGAGATGGTAGATACCTTGAAAAATTAGGTACTTATAACCCAAACACCAATCCTGCAAAAGTAGAATTAAACTTGGATCAGGCAGTTCAATGGTTACACAATGGTGCGCAACCAACAGATACTGCCCGAGCAATTTTGTCTTACAAAGGCGCATTATTGAAGCACCACTTAGATGGTGGAATACGAAAAGGCGCGTTAACACAAGAACAAGCTGATGCTAAATTAGCAAGTTGGTTAGAGTCGAAAAGTGGTAAGGTTGATGCTAAAAAAGAAGGATTAACTAAAAAACAAAGCGAAGCTAAAGCAAAAGCTTTAAAAGCTGAAGTTGTTGCAAATCAAAAACGAGTAAATGCTATCGCTGAGGCTACAAAAGCATTAGAAGCTCCAGAAGTTGTAGAAGAAATTGCTGACGAAACTCCAATAGTTGAAGAAATTCCTGCGGAAGAAGTGATAACTGAAACTCCAGTTGCTGAAGCTCCAGAAGCAGAATCTCCAGTAGTTGATGAAACACCATCGAAGGAAGATAATACAGAAACTACAGAAGCGTAATTTTTAACATTAATGCAGAAAGAAGATTGTTTCTATCTAGGCAAAATTGCTAAAAAATTTAGTTTCAAAGGGGAAGTCCTTATTTATTTAGATACTGACGAACCCGAATTATATCAAGCTATGGAATCAGTTTTTGTTGAATTCAACAAAAATTTGATTCCATTTTTTATTGAAAATTCATCGCTCCATAAAAGTGATTTTTTAAGAGTTCAATTTGAAGATGTTAGTAGTGAAGAGGAAGCAGAGAAATTAATCGGTGCTTCAATTTACCTTCCTTTAACCATGTTGCCTAAACTTGAGGGCAACAAGTTCTATTTCCATGAAGTTATCGGTTTTGAAATTGAAGATGTGCAACTGGGCGTTTTTGGAAAAATAGTTTCTGTTAACGACACTGTAGCACAACCACTTTTTGAAGTGTTGAATGGAGAAGTTGAAATGCTCATTCCCATGGTAGATCATTTTTTAGTAAAAATAGATCGAGAAAATAAAAAAGTCATCATGAATTTGCCCGAAGGTTTAGTAAATATGTATTTGTAACGATATACGAAATCTCAGATTTAAATTCTAAAACTATTTTTATTATATTTATACAAAAAATTATAAATGCAGTTTACAGATAATAGAAACACAACGCGGTGGATAATTATAATTGCATCATTCTTTATTGTTTTATTAATCCTTTGGAACACCTACACTTTTTTTCAGATATTTA
>JACMPO010000134.1 GCA_014377455.1 Flavobacterium sp. | reverse complement strand
TTGTAAAATCCGTTTACAAAAACTTCAAAGTGTGAATTTTTATATTCTAAATTCAAATCGGTTTGAAAATTTTGTTCGCTTTTTAAATTTGGATTTCCAATTTCGAAGCGAATAGTTCCATCGTGAACACCATTAGAACTCAATTCAAAAATATTAGGAGCTCTGAAACCTGACGCTACATTCAATCTAAGAATAGTAGCCTCAGTAATCGACGTTTTATAACCCAGAGAAGCATTGAAACTATTGAATTTCCTATCTATCGGTGCTAAATATCCTACATCGCCAAAATTTAAATGCTCTACACCAATAATTTTTCGCACATCATAACGAATTCCAGCTTGTAACACATTGGTTCCAAATTCATAACGTGTTGTTCCAAAAGCACCTATATCCTTGGTCGTGGCATCGGGAATTAAATATTCATTACCAACATTCAAATTGATTTGATGCATGCCTTGAACTCCAATAATAGTTTCTAATTTTGTTGTTTTAGGCAGATGGAATTTTGTGTCATAATTTAACGTTTTCAAATGCCAATTAGAACCAGGTATTGCTGATACTGGAAATTCAGCTCGATCATTATAGATATAACCAAGATTTAAATCTAATTTAGTCTTTCCTAAGAAAACAGTATTATTCAAACTTAAAAGCTGATTATAAACCGCTTGTCTTGGGTAAGCTGGCGTTTTTTCATTAGTTTGTTCGGCAATACCTTCTTCTGGAATTCCTAATAAAATTCGGTTATAATTATATCTAAATTCTGATGAAAAATTGGAGTCGCTATAACCAATTCCAGTTTTAAAATCCAATTCGTTATATCTTGTGTTGGTAACTCTATTGCCGTCAGGACTCGAAGTCGAAGACTGAACTGGCGAAGCAATTTTATAATCTGAATGTCTAGTATAATTTACACGAGTCAAAAACTTAAATTGATCTGTTGACCCTTTAGCACCAATATTTGTTGAACTTCCCAAAGTATTTGAAAAATATTTTTGACCAAAATCTACTCCAAAAGTATCGGCTTTGGCAAATTTTTCTGGAATGAAATATAAAACGCCACCTAAAGCATCGGAACCATAAAGTAAAGAAGCTGGTCCTTTTATAACTTCTACGCCATCAACTCCTGAATCGTTCAAACCCAATCCGTGTTCGTCACCAAATGCTTGATTTTCTAGTCGTACTCCTTGTGAATAAACTAAAACTCTGTTGCCACTCAATCCTCTTATTACTGGTTTTCCTATAGAAACTCCGGTTGAAACTTGTGAAACTCCAGGAATTGTTGCTAAACCTTCAATTAAAGTGGTTGCGCCTTTTTGTTGCATTGATTTTACCGATTCGTGCTCGACTTTCATCACATTTTGTGATTGCAATTTATTGAAAACAGTGGATATAATTACCTCATCCATTTGATGTGCTGTTTCTGCTAAAGTCACATTTATAGTATTGGTTTTTTCTTTGGAAGAAAAGTCTTTGGATTGAGTTGCAAATCCGATATGGGAAAAAATAATTTTAAAATTTCCGTTAGGTAAATTAATCAGTTGGTATTTCCCATCAGCATCAGATATTGTTTCTTTATGGATTTCTGGAATACTAATATTTACACCTGAAATTGGCTTGTTTTGGGAATCGGTTACAATACCAATAACTTTGTTTTGCGCATTGGCAACAATTGAAAACCATAGAATTAGGGTAAGTAAAAATGATTTCATTTTGTAAAGAAATTAATAATACCTTTTTTAAACCATTAAGAAATTAAGGTTCATTAAAAGACATTTTGATTATTGTTAAATTTAAAAAACGATTTAAACAATAAAGCTAGGTGGTGCTCGAAGAGCAAATAATGCACCACGAAACGATTGCGTAATTTCTTTAGAATAAAAAAAAGAATAGGAATCTAGAATAATGATTTTCTTAAAGGAATAAGAAAAAATATCCGATTTTAAGGAAGTACTAAACGTAAATTCACAAACAAAACAATGTTCTAAATGGTTGTGAGCGTGTCCAATTATAGTTTTATTTTTAGCATATTTATGATGACAAATTTTCTCCGATAATGATTTTTCTAAATGATTAAATGAGTGAACCGATTGCAAGACAATTGCAAACAAAATGGTCAATCCAAATAGAAAACTTAGTATGGAATATTTTTTCTTCGTCAAAACAAAAGTAGTTAACCTAAAATGAAAAAACCACTTGAATTAACAAACTTTGTGATTTACAAATTCATATGGTTTTGTATAATATTGGATAATTAAACTAATTTATTAGCTACTAAATATTCAGCAATTTGAACTGTATTTGTCGCAGCACCTTTCCTTAAATTGTCGGCGACAATCCACATGTTTAAGGAATTCGATTGACTTTCATCACGGCGAATTCTTCCCACAAAAACATCGTCTTTTCCTTGAGCAAATAATGGCATTGGATAGGTATATGTATCCGTATTGTCTTGAACCACAACGCCATCAGTATGATGTAAAATTTCTCTAATTTCACTTATATTAAAATCATTTGCGAATTCAATATTTACCGCTTCACTATGTCCTCCAACAATTGGCACACGAACCGCAGTTGCCGTTACAGCAATGGTTTTATCACTAAGGATTTTTTGAGTTTCGCGAACCAATTTCATTTCCTCTTTAGTATAGCCGTTTTCTTCAAAACTATCACATTGTGGAATTGCATTTCGATGAATTTGATATTTATAAGCCATTTCGCCTTGATTTCCTACATATTCATTCTCTAATTGCTGAACTGCTTTTACACCTGTTCCAGTAATAGATTGATAAGTAGAAACAATAACGCGTTTGATTCTATATTTTTTATGTAACGGATTTAAAACTAAAACCATTTGAATTGTTGAACAATTTGGATTTGCAATGATTTTATCTTCTTTAGTCAATTCAGAAGCGTTGATTTCTGGAACGATTAACTTTTTAGTTGGATCCATTCGCCAAGCAGATGAATTATCGATAACCGTTGTGCCAGTTGCAGCAAATCTTGGTGCCCATTCTAAAGAAGTTTCGCCACCAGCAGAAAATAAAGCGATATCAGCTTTCATATCAACTGCGGTTTGCATTCCAACCACTTTATATTTTGTTCCTTTGAATTCAATTTCTTTACCAACAGATTTTTCTGAAGCCACAGGAATTAATTCTGTAACAGGAAAATTACGTTCTGCTAAAACTTGAAGCATTACTTCGCCAACCATACCTGTTGCGCCAACTACAGCAATTTTCATATATTTGAGTTTAGTTTTTTATAAATATTTGAAATACAAAAGTAAAGAGAAAAAACTTTTTAAACTTAAAATTTTGAATATTCAATAAGATATTTTGAATCTTTAAATTTGACTTTTTTAAATTTAAAGATGGCTTCATACCTCACAAAGAAAAACCGCTTCAATCAAGAAGCGGTTTAGTTAGAATATGTAAAATGTAGCGGAAATTACTTTTTTAATAAATGTCTGATTTGAGTAAATAGTTCTTCTTGCGTTGGTCCAGAAACCGCAACTACAACTTCTTCATTCTTTTTTGCTTTTTCGGCAGCTCTTAATATTATAAAAATAAATAAGGAAATAATAACAAAATTTATAATCGCTTGAACTAAATTACCGTAAGTAATTACAGCAGCGCCTGCAGCTTTAGCCGCAGCTAAATCGGCATAAGTTTGTCCATTTAATGCAATAAATTTCTTAGTAAAATCGATACCGCCAGTTAACAAACCCACTAATGGCATGATAACATCATCGACTGCTGAGCCAATTACTTTTCCGAAAGCCGCTCCTATTACTACGGCAGTAGCTAAACTTAATACATCGCCTTTCATTAAAGAGGCTCTAAAATCTGCAAAAAATCCCGTAATTATTTTTGTTTATTAATTAGAAAACAAATTTAATTAAATTTTTAACATGTGTTTAATTTAAATATAGAATTTTGACTACTCTCGATAAAAAATCCTCTTAACCCTTTGTGAAATGCTGGTTAAGACCTCGTAAGGAATGGTATTGATTTTTTTTGCAATTTCCATTACCGTTGGATTTTCTCCAAAAATAATTACCTTGTTACCTTCTCTGCAATCAATATCCGTAACATCTGCCATAAGCATATCCATACAAACATTTCCAATTATTGGTGCTTTTTTATTTTTTATGATAACATAACCCACTTCATTTCCCCACAATCTTGAAATTCCATCGGCATAACCTATTGGAATTGTTGCAATTGTAGATTGTTTATAGGCCATAAATCGTCTACCATAACCTACGCTTTCGCCAGCTTCAATTGTACGAATTTGTGAAATTATCGATTTTAAAGTTCCTACGTTTTCAAGATATTTTTGCTCCTCTTCATCGTTAGAAACTCCATAAAGTCCTATTCCTAAACGAACCATATCATATTGAGCCTGTGGGAAATTGGAAATTCCTGAAGTGTTTAAAATATGACGAATCGGATTTATATGCAATTCATTCATCAATTTAGATGATAACTCCTCAAATAGTTTAATTTGTGAAAGCGTAAAATCAATAAATTTCATATCGTCACTAGTTGCCAAATGCGATAAAATACTCTTTACTTCGATCGTTTTATTTTCCTTTAATTTAGCGATTAATTCGTTAAGATTTTCTGCTTCAAATCCCAATCGGTGCATTCCAGTATCAAGTTTAATGTGAATTGGAAAGCTTTTTAATTTCTTTTGTTCGGCAATTTTCAAGAAAGCAGTCAAACCTTTTATCGAATAAATTTCAGGTTCTAATTTATGTTGAATTATAGAAGCAAAACTGGTAGTTTCAGGATTTAATACCATAATTGGAACTTCAATTCCAGCAGTTTTTAACGAAATTCCTTCATCGGCGAAAGCCACACCAAGATAATCTACTTTGTGATGCGAAAGCAATTTAGCTACTTCAAATCCGCCGTTTCCATATCCAAATGCTTTTACCATTACCATTAGTTTGGTGAGTGGTTCTAACTTGGATTTGTAAAAGTTCAAATTGTGAGAAATCGCATTTAAGTTAATTTCTAAAACAGTTTCGTGTGTTTTTTCTTCTAACAAGGATACAATTTCTTCAAAATGAAAATGACGTGCACCTTTGATAAGAATTGTTTCGTTTTCAAACGAAATTTTATCAATTTGATTAATAAATTTTTGGGTAGAAAGGAATGATAAGCAATTAGAAAATTTATTCTTAAAACTTGAAATGGTCTCACCAATCACAATAACTTTATTAATTTTATTTGACGTTATTAAGTGTGAAACTTGCGAATATAACTCCTCATTAGTGAGTCCACTTTGAAAAATATCAGATAGAATTAAAGTTTTCTTTTTATATTGATTTTGACTTTCAAGAAAATCTAATGCAATTTTTAACGACTGAAAATCAGAACTGTAACTATCATCAATAAGCGTAGTATTGTTGATGCCATTTTTTAATTTCAACCGCATTTCAACTGGAAATAATGCTGCCATTCGAGTTTGAATAACTTCATGATTATAATTCAAATACAATAAAATCATTAAACATTGAATTGCATTTTCAATTGAAGCCTGATCGTTAAAAGGAATCCAAATTTTGAAACACAGTTTTTGGTAGGTTATTTTGAGTTCAGTATTATCTTTACTTTCTGTAGCAATTACAAAAACATCAGCTTTCCCATCATCTGAACTCCAAGTGAATGTTTTAATTTTTGGATTTATAAATGCTCCAATTGATTTATTTTTCTTTAAAATTAGAATATCTACAGTACTAAAAAGTTTTAATTTTTCTTTTATTTTTTCGCCTACATCTTCAAAACCCTCATCGTGCGCTGAACCAATATTAGATAAAATTCCAATAGTTGGTTGAATGATTTTTTGAAGATTTTCCATTTCATTTACAGTGGAAATTCCAGCTTCAAAAATACCGAGATTGTGTTTTTCATTAATTCCTAAAACCGAAAGTGGCACTCCAACTTGGGAGTTGAAACTTTTTGGCGACCGAATAATATTATAATCTGGACTTAACAAAAAATTTAACCATTCTTTAATAATAGTTTTTCCATTGCTTCCAGTGATTCCGATAACAGGAAAATCAAACGAACTTCTATAAAACGCAGCTAGTTTTTGAAATGCTAAAAGCGTATTATCAACTATTAAAAAATTGGCTTTGTTTTCTAAATTTTTAGGAATGTGTTGTACCACAAAGTTAGAAACTCCATTTTTAATTAACTCTAAAATATAATTATGTCCGTCATTATTGGGTCCGATCAAACAAAAAAACAAAGTACTTTTAGAATTTTGTAATGATCTACTGTCTATTGAAATAAAATCAACAATAGCAATGTCATTTTTACCAACAAAATCAGCTTTTAAAATTGGAATTATATTTTGTATGGAAAGTGTCAAGGTTTAGATTTATTATCCTCTAAAATTGTTTCTGCATCTACAACCACAATATTCTCACGCATTGCTTTATAATAAGATGCTCGGCTTAAGGGTTCATATTCTTCGGTTTCACCTAGCAAAACTAAACTGTCGCTATCAGCTTTTCTAAAACTGTAGTGCGCTAAATTTCCAGTTCGTGTACACACGGCGTGTACTTTAGTAACATATTCAGCAGTTGCCATAAGTGCAGGCATTGGTCCAAACGGATTTCCTTTAAAATCCATATCGAGTCCAGCAACGATTACTCGAATTCCAGAATTGGCTAAATCGTTACAAATTTTTATTATTCCGTCATCAAAAAACTGTGCTTCATCTATGCCAACTACATCGCAACCTTGAGCTAAAATTGCAATATTTGCTGCCGCAGGAACTGGTGTGGAACGAATTTCATTTTTATTATGTGAAACCACCATTTCATCGTCATACCGAGTATCTATGGAGGGTTTGAAAATTTCAACTTTCTGTTTTGCAAATTGAGCACGCTTCAATCTTCGGATTAATTCTTCGGTTTTACCCGAAAACATTGATCCACAGATAACTTCAATCCATCCAAATTGTTCTTTATGATTTACTGTATTTTCGAGAAACATTTTGTATTTTTAGCCATTAAAAGTATAAAATTATTTTACTTTGTATTCAAAACAAATTTATCATAAATAAAGATAAGCTACTCACTATAATTTTAAAAGTTATGAAGAAAAGATTGGAATCAGAATTAATTAGTATTGCGCACCGTATTTTAAAATTAAAAAACAAATCGGAAGTCAATCAATTATATATCGAAACTCAAAAATTATATGAAACTTTAGCAACTTTAAAATTTTACCAAGATAATTTTGAACAAGTAAAATCGACTGTTTCTATAGAGGAACTTGAGTCAAAACTTGAAAACCCAATTTTAGCTAGTTTTGACATCCCAAAAACTGAAATTGTAGAAGAACATATTTCCATTGATAATGACGTTTCAAAATTATCTACAGAAGATATTATTGAAGCAGAAAAGCCATCAGAAATTGAGTCAACTAAAGAAGAAGTTTCTGGAGAAGAATCAAAATCTGATTTTGACTTTGAACCTATTTTTGAACTTGCTGCCGAAACACCACAACAAAATATTGAAGAAAATATTGAAGAAAATATTGAAAAAAATAGCAGTCCAAAAAAGCAAGAACCACAACAAATATCGTTTGAAGATTTATTAGGACAAAATTATAGTGAACCCGTTTTTGTGAAACCAAATGATGTTTCTATGCCAGTTACTAAAACAAAAATAGAAGTTGAAATTCCCACAATTTCTGAGAAAGTAACTCTAGCTACAACAACATTAAATGATAAATTTGCAAATAATATAAGCGTTGGATTAAATGATAAAATTGCCTTTGTGAAAAATTTATTTGCAGACAGTAATGAAGATTATAACCGCGTAATTTCCCAATTAAACACCTTTGATTCACTTCAAGAAGCTCAAGAATTTATTGACGATATGGTAAAACCAGATTATAATAATTGGGTTGGAAAGGAAGAATATACCGAACGATTTATGGAAATTATCGAGAAAAAGTTCTCGTAAATGGGAAAATTATATATTGTTCCAACACCTATTGGAAATTTGGAAGACATGACTTTTAGAGCCATAAGAGTTCTAAAAGAATCCGATTTGATTTTAGCAGAAGACACTCGTACCAGTGGAAAATTGCTAAAACATTACGAAATTTCCACACACATGCACAGTCATCACATGCACAACGAACACAAAACCGTTGAAAATTTGATTGGACGATTAAAAGGTGGTGAAACCATTGCTTTAATTTCCGATGCAGGAACGCCAGCCATTTCAGATCCTGGATTTTTGTTAACACGCGCCTGCGTTGAAAATAATATTGAAGTCGATTGTTTACCAGGTGCAACCGCTTTTGTACCAGCATTAGTAAATAGTGGTTTGCCTAATGACCGATTTATATTTGAGGGATTTTTACCCGAAAAAAAAGGAAGACAAACGCGATATTTAGCTTTAGCCGAAGAAAGTCGTACCATGATTTTCTATGTTTCTCCACATAAATTGGTAAAAACTTTAGCCGAATTTGTACTTTATTTTGGTGCTGAAAGATCAGTTTCTATCTCAAGAGAATTATCTAAACTGCATGAAGAAACCATTCGCGGTACAGCAGCAGAAGTTTTAAAACATTATGAAGTAAAACCTCCAAAAGGCGAAATTGTAGCTGTTGTTGCTGGGAAAAGTTTGAAGTAACAAACACCACAAATTCTAAATTATCTATATAGAAGCTTGACTTTCAATTGATTTTTATAACTTTACAAAAAATTTATAAGCCAAAATCAAATATTTAAATCTAATATCCTATGCGTTGGACATTACAATCGAAGCCAGAAAAAGACCAAGTTCAAAAACTACAAAACGAAATTCAAGTTCCCGAAATTATTGCCACTTTATTAGTGCAAAGAGGAATTAAAACTTACGACCAAGCCAAAACATTTTTCAGACCAACTTTAGACGATTTGCACAATCCTTATCTTATGAAAGATATGGACAAAGCCGTTTCTCGAATTGAAATAGCAATTGCAAACAGAGAAAATATAATGGTTTTTGGAGATTATGATGTTGATGGGACTACTGCTGTTTCATTAGTTTCTTCTTATTTGAAAAGTTTTTATTCAAATATTGCAACTTACATTCCAGATCGATATGATGAAGGTTATGGAATTTCATATAAAGGAATCGACTATGCCGACGATAACGGAATTTCATTAATAATTGCGCTAGATTGTGGCATAAAATCCATAGATCACGTGGCATATGCAAAGGAACGAAACATTGATTTTATTATTTGCGATCACCACAGACCAGGAAATGAATTACCAAAAGCTGTTGCAGTTTTAGATCCAAAACGCGACGATTGTACTTATCCTTATAACGAACTTTGTGGATGTGGAATTGGATTTAAACTCGTTCAAGCCTTAGCAACCACTCGAAATCAAAATATTTCAGATTTAGTACTTTATCTTGACTTGGTAGCAACCGCAATTGCGGCAGATATTGTTCCAATGACTGGCGAAAACAGAATTCTTGCAAAATTTGGATTGGATGTAATCAATTCAAATCCAAGACCTGGAATCAAAGCTTTGATACAAAATGTGAAGAAAAAAGTGCTTACAATTACTGATGTAGTATTTATAATTGCTCCCAGAATTAATGCAGCAGGACGCGTAAAACATGGGAACGAAGCAGTGGCATTGCTAACAGAATATGATCTAGATCATGCAACACAATTTGCATCTGAAATTGAACAATACAATACTGACAGAAAAGATTTAGACAAACAAATGACCATTGAAGCTTTGTCGCAAATAGAATCCAACAAAGAAAAAGAGCGTTTTACAACTGTAGTTTATTACGAAAATTGGCATAAAGGCGTAATTGGAATTGTAGCTTCTCGATTAATCGAAACTTATTACCGACCGACTTTAGTTTTTACAAAAAGTGGTGATAAACTTGCCGCATCAGCCCGTTCGGTAAAAGATTTTGATGTGTACAACGCGCTCGAAGCGTGTTCAGAACATTTGGAACAATTTGGAGGACACATGTACGCCGCAGGTATGACTTTAAAGGAGGAAAATTATCAGAATTTTAAAAATGCCTTTGAAGAAATTGTCAAAAAAACTATTCATCCAGATTTACTGACGCCTGAAATTTTGATTGATGCATCAATTGATTTTGCAGAAATTAATCCAAAATTTATTAGATTACTAAATCAGTTTGAACCTTTTGGACCACAAAATATGACACCTGTATTTTTAACTAAAAATATAAAAGATACTGGGTTTGCAAAATCAATTGGACAAAATAATGAGCATTTAAAGCTGTTTGTAAAACAAAATGGATCAGAAGGATTTGGTGGTATTGGGTTTAATTTAGGAAGTAAGTTTGAATTAATATCAAAAAGTAAATCATTTGAAGCAGTTTATAATATCGATGAAAATGAGTTTAATGGAGAAACATCAATACAACTTCGGCTTAAAGATTTAAAAAGTTAAATAATATAATTTTCCCAACTTCGCTTTTTAAATTTGCACACAAAGAATACAATTATTTATGAAAAAAAATGATCCGTATGCATCATTGCGATTTAAAGAATTTAATTTCTTTTTGATGATGCGTTTTGCAATGGTTTTTGCTTGGTCAATGCAATTTGTAATTATTGAATGGGAAGTTTATAGTTTAACTAAAAATCCATTAAGTTTAGGAATTATTGGTTTGATGGAAATAATTCCAGCTATTTCGATGGCACTTTTTGCAGGCCATATTGTAGATCAAAGCGAAAAAAAGAAACTGCTCGTAAAATGTATTTTAGGTTTTTCAGTTATCAGTTTTGGGTTGTTTTTAGTAACAATTCCATCAATAAAAAGCTCCTTAACAATCAATTCAGTATTATTATTGATTTATGCATTAGTTTTTTTAGGTGGATTAGTACGTTCATTCATTGGTCCAACAGTATTCTCTCTGTTATCACTTATTGTACCAAAAAAAATCTATCCAAATGCTTCCACTTGGAGCAGTTCAGTTTGGCAACTTGGATCGATGATTGGACCAGCTGTTGCCGGTTTTTCAATTGGTTTTATAGGTGTTCATTGGTCACTTTGCATTGTGTTTGCATTTTCACTATCTGCCTTAATATTGCTTTCTCGGATAGAATCTAAACCCATTTTAAATCCAAAAATTGGAGAGCCAATATTTAAAAGTTTAAAAGAAGGAGTCAAGTTTGTTTTTAAAAATAAAACCATACTTGGTGCCTTATCGCTAGATATGTTTGCCGTACTTTTTGGTGGAGCCATGGCATTGCTTCCTATTTTTGCTCAGGACATTTTAAAAGTTGGTTCTGAAGGATTTGGAATTTTAAGAGCAGCACCAGCAGTGGGATCGGTTATAACGATGATTATTTCAGCGTATATTTCTTTAAACAGAAAAGCGGGTGTAAAATTATTAGGAGCAATTTTTATGTTTGGAATCTGTATTATTGTTTTTGGATTGTCAACACTATTTTGGGTATCGGTGTTGGCTTTATTTTTGAGTGGAATAGTCGATGGCGTTTCGGTCGTTATCAGAAATACAATTTTACAATTACACACCCCAGATCATATGCGTGGAAGAGTTTCATCTGTAAATTCTATTTTTGTGGGATCATCAAATGAGCTTGGAGCTTTTGAAAGTGGTGTAACTGCAAAACTTATGGGCGTTGTGACTTCAGTTGTTTTTGGTGGTATTATGACTTTATTAACGGTTACAACAACTGCTATAATTGCACCAGGATTCAGAAAATTAGACTTAGAAAAAGACGTTGAAGCATTGGAAAATGGAAGCTAACTGCGAAACGTTTTCAATTCAAAATTTTCTCCGTCAAAAACTCCGTAAGTGAAATATCCAATCCAATCACCAAGATTTACATATTCGGAATTGGTGCCAACAGGAATAATCATTGGTAAATGGCGGTGCCCAAATATTAAATAATTATAATGCTTGGTTTCCAGTTTTCGTTTTGAATATTGCACCAACCATTCATTTTCTTCACCTAAAAATTTAACATCCTCGCTTCCAGAAATGAGCTTATTTTTAACTGATAAATATTGTGCTAATCGTACTCCAATATCGGGATGAAGCCATCTAAAAATCCATTTTGAGAACGGATTGGTAAACACTTTTTTCATCCGCTTGTAACCTTTATCTCCTGGTCCTTTTCCGTCACCATGACCTATAAAAAAAGTTTTGTTGCCAAAAGTAAATTCTTGATTATCATGATAAACAGGAATGTTTAATTCTTTTTGAAAATAATCATCCATCCACAAATCATGATTGCCTACAAAAAAATAAATCAAAACACCACTATCTCGAATTTCAGCTAATTTTCCTAAAACTCTAACAAATCCTTTAGGGACAACTTTTTTATATTCAAACCAAAAATCGAACAAATCGCCCAATAAAAATATGGCTTCTGCATCTTTCCGAGCTTCTTCTAACCAAGCAACAAACTTTTGCTCACGCGGGAAACTTAGTGCAACCGTTGGTGCGCCAAGATGTTGATCGGAAGCGAAATAAATTTTTTTGTTATTGGATAATTGCATTTGGTAAAATTAGTGTTTTTAAATAAAATACTGCCAAAAACACCATTTTAAGTATTTAAAAAACAAACTTCATTACTTCTTCACTTTATTTTTATCCGCAGTGATTTTGACTCTATCTCCCGAATTTAAATCTTTAGAAACAGTAACATATGGTCCAGTAATAACCTCATCTCCTTTTTTCAATCCTGATAAAATTTCAATATTAGTATCATCTTGAATTCCAGTTTTTACAATTCTGATTTTTGCCTTGTCTCCTACTTTAACAAAGACACATTCTAATTTTTTATCACTTTTAGTTTTTACTTTATCGCCCGATTTGTCATCAGAAACTTCCTCTTTTTTAGCAGCAGTAGTATCTGATTTTACAACTACCGAGCTTATAGGAATTCCAATAACATGCTCTTTTCGAGTTGTCATTATATCTACAGTTGCAGTCATACCTGGTCTAAAAGGCGAAAATGTAGCTGGTTTTCCAACCAATAAATCTTGATAAGATTCTTTTTGAATTCTAACTTTTACTTTAAAATTTGTAACCTGATCGGCAGTAGTTGTAGTACTTGCCGAATTTGAAATACTCGTTACAATCCCTTTAAATTCTTTTTTTAAGTAGGCATCAACCTGAATTTTAGTTTCATCACCAATACTTATTTTTACAATATCATTTTCGTTAACGTCAACTTCGACTTCCATATTATTTAAGTTCGCAACACGCATCAATTCGGTACCAGACATTTGTTGCGTTCCCAAAATTCGTTCCCCAATTTCCACACTCAGTTTAGATATCGTGCCATCATTTGGCGAATAAATAATAGTGCGTCCCAAATTATCTTTGGCTTCTTTAACAGATGCTGAAGCACTTTGCACATTAAAATAAGCTGTTTGTTTATTGGCTTTTGCTACTTCAAATGAAGCGATTGCTTTATCCCATTCCGATTTTGAAATAATTCCTTTTTCAAACAAAGTTTTGCTTCTTTCATAGCTTGCAGTAGCTTCTTTAAACGAAGCATCGGCTTGATTAAGACCCGATTTTGTCCCAGAATAATTAGAAACCGATCTGTTTAAACCCGAAGTATATAAATCGGGATTTATTTTTACTAGCAAATCTCCTTTTTTTACAACTTGTCCTTCTTTTACTGGCAAACTAATAATTTCACCAGAAACTTGCGAAGCAATTTTTACTTCAATTTCAGGCTGAATTTTTCCGGTTGCCGATACTGTTTCTACAATTGTAATTTCATTCGCTTTAGCAGTATCAACTTCTTTAGAATCATCACGATCCCCAAAAACTCCCGCTTTTGATAATACCAATAACAAAACGACTAAAGCAACAACTACAACTAAAATAATTTTAACTTTTTTTGACATAACTTCTTATTTATTTTCTGTGATTGGTATTCCAAAATAAAACTCTACTACTTTAACTTTAAAAATATAATCAAATTTAGTTCTTAAAACTTCCGATTGTGCATTTACAAATAGGGTTTGAGACTGATTGTAATCAAAACTATTCATCAAACCCACTGCATATTTTTCTTTAGCATAATTTAAAGCTTCGGTTCGTGCTTCAAGCCCTGTTTTTGAAGATTCATAAGCATTCAAGGCACCTTTAGCATTGGTTATTGCGGTATATACGTTTCGTTCTAAGTCTAAATCGGCTTGTTTAGAAGCAATTTTAGATCTATCGTAAGCAATTTTGTATCGATCAACATTGTTTTTAGTTGCAAATCCGTTAAAAATTGGAATATTCAATTGCACCCCAAAGTTATGTCCTTTGTTTCTACTAAATTGATCAAAAAACGGCAAGGGATTTCCTAAAACTGTTGAATAATTAGGCTGTACAACGTTTTGTCCAGTACTTTCAACTTGACCAATAATCGATGTTGGGTTGGTTGTATTTTGCATAAATCCAACTACTCTATCGGCATAACTAACTCTCGAACTAAAACTATAAAACCCCACTAAACTGGGTTGATAGGCTCCTTTTGCAATCTTGATGTCTTTTTCAGCAATTTCTAAATTTGTTTTTGCTATTTTCAATTCCACGCGCTCTTGTTTTGCTTTTTCTAAAATAGCCTCGGGTTTTTCATTCATTACCACACTTGGTTTTACTTCATAATCTGAATCTACAATGTCAAATGTTTGAAAATCTTCTAACTGTAACAATTGCGCCAAACTCAATTTTGAAATAAACAAACTATTTTCGGCAGTAACTACTTTTTGCTTATCGTTTGCAACAGTTGCTTTTACGTCTAGCAAATCGCCTCTGGGAATACTTCCAGCATTTACAAGTTCTGTGGTTTTATTTAATTGTTTTTCATCGTTTGCTAGTTGCTGATTTTGTACAGTTAAATTCTCTTTATTAAATAAAATTTGTAAAAAAGCATTAGCCACGTTTAATGAAATATCATCTTTCATTTTAGATAACTGAAATTGAGCTGCTAGAATGGAAAGATTAGCTCTTCGTAACCTATTTTGATTTTGTAAACCGTTATAAATATTTACATTGGCATTTAATCCAGCAGAAGTAAACTGGGTCGTTTGATTTTCTAAAAGTCCAGTAGTAATGTTTTGATTCAAACCTATATTCCAGGAATGAGCGGCAGTTGCATTTACCTTAGGCAGAAAATTTCCAATGGCGGCAGTTTTTTCAATCGCAGCAGATCGGTTATCTAAATCAGATTGTTGGATGGAAATGTTGTTTTTTAAAGCATAATCTACACATTCGCGCAAGGTCCACTTTTTAGTTTGTGCCTGAAAAGATGTGGTACAAAGTAAAATTAAAATAATACTAATTTTTTTCATTTTAGTTTCTTGATGTTGAAATGTGGGATGCAAATTTAATGGTTTTATTGTAACTATGTTGTTGTTTTTTATTTTACTGTGAGACGTTGAAGTTTTAAATTTGTTACAGCAGTAAATTGAAAATTGAGGTTATTATTTTAGTTTTAATATAAAATGCTAAAGTAAATTTTTTAATTCTTTGAGTATCTATAAATAACGCTTATACTATTTACAAACAGCTATTTCTTGCGTATTTCAAACTATTTCTTGAGTATTTCAAACTGTTTCTTTCGTATTTTAAACTGTTTCTTCCTTATGTTAAACTGTTTCAAATCAAAACATACTTAATGAAATAAATTTAGCTTCAGCAAAAACTAATTGAAAAAATACCAATCAAACTAAACATTCTACTTTAAATTTGAAGCTCAATATACATTTCATTAGTTACACGTATATCTATTCTATAAAAAAGCAATCTCATGGTTACAAAAAATTTAGTTTCAATAGTTATTATGCTACTCTTAATGGTTTCGAGCTGTTCCACCACCAATAAAATCGATGCCTTAAAACCTGAACCGTCAGACAATGCTCCTTTTGCCTACAAAACCACTACGTCCTTTGTGAGCATGCCTATGGAAATATCAATGAAAGAAATCGAAAATCAACTCAACAAATCCCTCAATGGATTGATTTATGAAGATGCCGATTTGACTGACGATAAAACAGAAATGAAAATCTGGAAAACTGCAACTATTAAAATCAGTGAAAAAGATGGTAAAATTGAATCGGTTTTACCACTCAAAGTTTGGGCAAAATTCAAATATGGAACCGATTTTTTAAATCTAAACGATATCAGAGAAATTGAGCTTAACGGAACCATAAGGCTCCTTAGCGAAGCAAAATTATCAAATTGGAAAATGAATACTAAATCCACAATAGAAGATTTTAATTGGGTAGAAAGTCCAACAATACTAATTGCTGGCAAAAAAGTTCCAATTACCTATATTATTAACCCAACATTATCTGTTTTTAAATCAAAATTAGCATCAAAAATTGATGACGCGATTCAGCAATCTTGCGACTTTAAACCCTATGTGATTCAGGTTTTGGAAAAAATGAGCACACCATTTCAAACCAGCGAAAACTATGAAACTTGGTTCAAATTAATCCCTTTAGAAATGTATGTTACTGATGCTGTTTTACAAAAAAATAAAATCGCGATGAACTTAGGACTCAAATGCAGCATGCAAACCATGGTGGGTCAACAGCCCAAAAACACCTTTAACAAAGACTTAATTTCTTTTAAATCAATCAGTAAAGTTCCTAATAAAACTACAGCTACCGTTGCAGCCATATCAACTTTTGAAAGTGCTTCACGCATCATCACTAAAAATTTTCAGGGAAAAGAATTTGGAACCGAATCCCGAAAAATTGTAGTCCAAAAAGTTTCGTTATGGGCTAAAGATGGTAAAATGATTATAGAATTATCAATGACTGGAAGCATTAATGGTGCAATTTATTTAACCGGAATCCCGAACTATAATGCAACAACTAAAGAAATTTATTTTGAAAATATGGATTATGTTTTAAACACAAAAGGAATTTTAACCCGAACAGCAAATTGGCTTTTAGAAGGTATTATTTTAAAGAAAATTCAAGCTAATTGTCGGTATTCCATAAAAGAAAACTTAGATGAAGCTAAGAAAAACATGATTCCGTATTTAACTAATTATTCGCCTATGAAAGGGGTATTTGTAAACGGAACCTTATCCGATTTTGAATTTGAAAAAGTAGAATTGACTAATAAAGCCATGATTGCATTCATCACTACAACTGGAAATATTAATGTTTCAATTGACGGTATGGAGTAGATTTTTAGTTGGATGTTAGTTATTTGTTGTTGGATTTGATTCTTGATTCTAAATTCTAATTTCTAAATTTTTTAAAAAGGGTTGCGATTTTGCTTCGCAAAATCGCAACCCTTTTTAGCTTCTTCAAAAAATCTATTTTATAATACCACCACCACTTTTTACTTTTTCAGTTTCAATTTTAGTGTTTTCGTTAGCTAATTTTAAATTCCCAAAATTGTACGTCAATGATATTCTAAACGTTCTACTGTCTTGTTTTTGCTTAAATGATGTTTCTAAATTTTGACCAGAAATAATAGCATTAATTTGGTTTGAATTGAAAACATCAAAACAATGCAATCCTACTTTTAACTTTTTATTCATAAAATCCTTATTAAATGAAATGTCAAACTGCTGTATGGATTTGGTTACTTTATAAATTTGCCAATTTCCAGGTGGTAAAATATAATAAGTAATTGCATTTTTAATTCCCAAAGGCAAAATTATCTGCGACTGTAATGCATAATTCCAAATAGCTTTATTTTTATATGGAAATTCATAGCCTTTGATTTCTGATTTTATATAATTGATATTTAAAAATATATAATTCATTTTATCCATGTCATTCATTCGTTTTTGAAACTCGTCTTTACCTTTAAAAAAATAATCTAACGGAATAGGAAACGAAGCATAAGCACTAAAAGTGTTGAATTTTTCAAATTGCTGAAACGTTTGATTGCTCAATAATTCGTCTGGCTTTGCGCTAAAAACAAATAAATTATTATCCCTAGAAGCGGTATAATTGATACCCAATTGTACAAATTGAAATGCTGAAATTTTAAAATCATAATTATCAAAAAAAGTAGGATTCAAAAATAAATTTCCTTGCGAAGTATTGTATTGATCAAAGTTATTACCGTTGTTTGGGTCTAAATTATTATAGCTTGGCTGTTCAATTTTTTTGGAATAGGAAGCCGAAATATTAATATTATCATTGATTTCATAAATGGCACTAATATTTGGAAATAAATTATTATTTTTAAATTTTATGTCAGTAGTCGATGTATTGGTTTTTCGAGTTACATCAAAATTTTCATATCGCAATCCTATTGTAAAACTAAATTTTTTAATTTTTTTTCTAGCCTCTGCATAAAAGGCTAAATTATTTTCTTTATAATCAAAATCGATAGTTTTAGTTGGCGAAGTAGTGTAATAATTTCCCAAATTATTTACATTCAAAACATTAAATTTTCCTCCCGTATTTATAGAAAATTTCATTTTCTCAAACGGAATTGCGAAATCATATTTTAAATAATAATTGTTCAGTTTAAAATCATTAATACCATTATTAAAGGAACTTGTGTTGGAAACATTATCAAAAGCATTCGATAAAGTAATCGGTTTTTTATCATATAAATTTGAAAAAGCAGTAATGTCGAGCGTTTTCCCCAAAGTATCGAGTTTGGTTTTAAACTGTAAACTCAATTCATGATTGCTATTTTTATTTTTGGTAGTTCCATTATTTTTATAATCGATACTAGTTCCTAAAGTCGATGCTTCAAAAACATTTCTGTCGTTTGCATAATTTCCGTTATAATTAAATAATAAGTTGGATTTTTTGGTCAATTTATAATTGGTTCCAACTCTAAAATATAAATTTCTATTAGTCGAAACTGTAAAATTTTCTTGATTTAACGTGCCTGTTCCTCCAAAATAGTTGGTAAATGTTTGACCATTACTGCCTCGCTGTTCACTATCGATATAATTGTAACCCAGCATTGTTTGCCAACTCAAATTTTTAGTTTTTCCGTTCAATAATATTTGTGGACTTGGCTTTTGATATTTATTAAAATTATAATTGATATTGAAACTGGCGTTAATGCCTTTCATTCGTTTGGAACTCGTAACAATATTGATAATTGATCCGCTAGAATTGGCATCATAAGAAGCTCCAGGATTGTAAATTAATTCAACTTTTTCGATAGCATTTGCGGGAAGCGAATTCAAATAATTTTGCAAATCTGTTCCCGACAAACTGCTTGGTGCTCCATCAACATAAATTTTAACTCCTTTCCCATTTAGAGTAATACTGCCAGTTGGCGAAGTGATAACTCCTGGCAATTTCTTTACGGCTTCCAGCGAGCTTCCGCTGTTTAACATCCCGTTATCTTTTACTAAAACCGTAGTTTTGTCGGAATCGACCTTAATATATTTTTTACGATTTTCAATTTTTACTTCGTCCAGATTTGTAATTTTTTCTTTCTTAATGGTATCGTTTTGCGCTTTTTTTTCTTGCGCATGCGTGTTTAAAAAAACTAAAAATACTGTTGCAAATAGAATTTTTTTCATGGATTTGATTTTTTTTGATTTGATAATTAATTGATGACAAAATTTGAAATTAAAACAAACTGACTCGCTTCAAATGATGATTTGAGTCATATTTTAAAGAAATAAAAAGATGATTTAGAGTTTCAGCTGATTGATGATTGAAACACTTTTTGGGCAGAAAATTGATTTTAATTTCATTTGTAGATTGATTTTGATGATGATTTCAAATAAGACTAAATCCAATGAAAATTGTTACACCAAAAAATAAAAAATTATGATTCTTTTGAATTTCTTTTTTTGTAATTCACGATTACAACTCCCGAAATAATTAAAAGTGTTGCAAAAATAATTCGTGGTGTAATAATTTCATCCAGAATTAACCATCCTAAAAATAAAGCTACTACAACATTTACATAAGATAAAACGGCAACTTTAGTAGATGGCAATTGGGTCATCAAGTAACTGTATGCAATATACCCAACAACAGACCCAAAAACTGCCAGATAAATAACCGCTAAAATACTTCGTAACGAAAAGTTTTCAGTAACAATAACAGGTGTGAAATGAAATTGAATTGCAACCAAAATAATTCCTGCAAAAAACATTTGAGTGCAAATATTCATCAGCATCGATGCGGGAATTTTTTGTCCTTTTTTGGTGATTATAGTTCCAATTGACCATGAAAAAACAGCAAGCAAAATCGCAATAATTCCAAAGCGATATTCAGGATTTAATAGCTCGACCAAATTATTTTGATAAATTAAAAATATACCTAACATTCCCAATATAATTCCAACTGTAGTTTTTACGGAGAGTTTTTCATTTCCTAAAATCAAATTTAAAACCAATACAAAAAATGGGGATAATGTTGAAATTAAAGATGCCAATCCGCTGGTAATGAATTTCTCTGAATAGGTAGTTAATCCGTTGGCAAAAACAATCATTAATATGGAAAGCAAAAACGAGCGCACTATTTGTCTGACCGATAAAAGTTGAAATTTTTGTTGACTCAGCAAATACATAAAAATCAAACTTCCGGAAATAATATTTCGCATTCCTGCAAGTAAAAATGGAGGAATGGTTTCTAACCCAATTCGAATTGCTAAAAATGTAGTTCCCCAAAAAAAGGCAACACAAAAAAGAGAAAGGTATAATTTAGTTTTCAAAGAATATTGGTTAGAAATCGTAAAGGTACAATCTGAAATTGTTTAAAAACTAAAGATTAAGATATTTTATATTGGGTGTTTGCTTGCTTTACATTTTCAATTTTTTGATGCTCTACACATCTTCTTCCTCCTACGCCACCGCAAACTCTTCCAGAATGTGATGCGCAAGATGAAAATAATGTTATAATAAGTAGCAAAATAGCGATTAACTTTTTCATGATTTTAAAATTACACTTACATTATTATCCTGTTTATGATACTACTTCTTCATTTCTAATTTTAAGTAATTCGAGATAATCTCTTTGATTTGACAATCTCGGAATTTTGTGTTGTCCACCTAATTTGTTATTATCTTTTAACCAATCGTAAAATAAATTTGGTCGAGCAACATTAACAGTTAGCTGGTTTAAAGTCATATTATTGTAACGTTTTGCCTCATAATCAGAATTTATAGCTTGCAAATTTTCATCTAATGCTTTTTGGAAAATTACTAGGTCTGACGGTACCTTTTTAAATTCAATAATCCATTCATGAGCACCTTTCTGATTTTCCTTCATAAAAATTGGTGCCACAGTATAATCTATAACTTCACAATTCAGTTCTGAACAAGTTTTAGCGATAGCTTTATCTGTATTTTCAACCATAATTTCTTCACCAAAAACATTTATATGATGTTTAGTTCTTCCAGAAACTCTAATTCTGTAGGGTTTTAAAGATGTGAAACGAACCGTATCACCAATAAGGTAACGCCACAAACCAGAATTTGTTGTAATTACAAGCGCATAATTTTTATCTAATTCCACATCAATCAATCGGATGACTTTCTGATTAATAGTTCCAAAAGTTTCCATCGGAATAAATTCGTAAAAAATTCCGTAATCGAGCATCAACAGTAAATCGTTGGAATAATTTAAATCTTGAATAGCAAAAAATCCTTCGGATGCATTGTAAATTTCGTAATATTTAAAATCTTTATTGGGTAAAATGGCTTGATATTGTTCTCTGTAAGGATCAAAATTTACGCCACCGTGAAAATACACTTCCAAATTTGGCCACACTTCAAATAAATTTTTCTTTCCTGTTTCAGTTAAAACTTTATTAAGCAAAACCAACATCCACGAAGGAACTCCTGCAAAACTAGTTACATTTTCAACTCTAGTTTCGTTAATTATAGCGGTCATTTTTGCTTCCCATTCGTTCATTAACGATGTTTTATTGCTTGGTGTACTACTAAATTCAGCCCACATTGGCATATTTTCAATTAATATTGCTGATAAATCTCCAAAATAAGTATTATTGCTTTCATGAATTTGGGAACTTCCACCTAATCGCAAACTTTTGCCTAAAAACATTTCGGAATTTTGGTTGTTGTTTAAATACATGCACAACAAATCTTTGCTTCCTTTGTAATGACAATTTTCCAACGTTTCCGGACTTACTGGAATAAATTTGCTTTTAGAATTTGTAGTACCACTCGATTTTGCAAACCATTTTATAGGTGTATTCCAAAACACATTTTGTTCGCCATTTCGTGTTCGTTCTATTAATGGTTCGATTTCTTCGTAGTTTGATATTGGAATTCTTTCAGCAAAAGTAGCATAGGAATTAATAGAATAAAAATCGTATTTAGTTCCTAAAATTGTATTTTCAGCTTGACTGAGTAAATTAAATAATAATTCTTCCTGAACTTCATTTGGATATTTCAAAAACAATTCGATTTGATGAATACGTTGTTTTAAAACCCAAGTTGCGAAAGAATTTAATATTGGAAATGGCATTTTATTTAGTTGTTGGTTGTTGGATGTTGGATGTTGGATGTTGGATAAACTTTTTTAACAACATTAAACTTGAAAACTTTAAAACTTTAAAACTATTACTAACTTTACCAAAAATAACAAATTATCTTAAAGTAGCAATAAATTAAATGACATACGAAGGAGTTTTAACGAAAATGCAAACCGAATTTGGAAATCCAATTCAGTATTATTTAGTTTTTGAAAATAGTTTTTTGAACATGAATCAATTGTTAGACAAATCGATAGAAATAAATTTTATTGGATATCAATGTTTAAATTGTGGAAAAAAGAAAAAAATTTTCCGACAAGGATTTTGTTACGATTGTTTTACCAGTAGTGCTTCTGCCGGAGATTGGATTATGAAGCCTGAACTCTCTACTGCTCATTTAGAAATTGAAGATCGCGATTTGGAATATGAAAAAAAAGTACAACTGCAACCACATCTGGTTTATTTGGCATTATCAAGCGAAATAAAAGTAGGTGTTACTCGAAATACTCAAGTACCAACACGATGGATAGATCAAGGTGCAAGCCAAGCAATTGCTGTTGTGGAAGTGCCAAACCGCTATTTAGCAGGAATTACCGAAGTGGCTTTAAAAAATCATTATGCTGACAAAACTAATTGGCAAAAAATGCTTAAAAATGATGTGGAACCAGCCGATTTAATTGCAGAAAGATTAAAACTTGAACTTTTAATTCCATCTGAAGTGCAAGATTATTTTTATAGCACCAAACCCGATTTATTTGAAATGCATTTTCCAGTGATGAAATATCCCAAAAAAGTAAGCAGTTTGAACCTCGAAAAGACCAAAAATTTCATTGGCAAACTTAAAGGTATCAAAGGTCAATATTTAATTTTTGAGGATGGCACTGTTTTTAACGTGCGCACTTTTGAAGGTTATATTGTTGACATAAATATTAAAAATTAATTTACGGATTTGTAGTTGGATCTTTTTTCTTTTTGCCAAACAATCCATTTAACAAGTCTCTGGCAGTATTAATAGTCTTAGTTTTAGTCGTATCGCTCGCACTTGAGTTTTTATTTAATAAATCTTCGAGTGCCGATTTTCCTTTACCAATTAATTTTTCTTTTTGCATTTTCACTAAACTGGTTACTAATGCAGTTGTTGCTTGCTTTAAATCAGTAGTGATTCGAGGATTAGAAAAATTTCCTCCAATTGTAATATTTAACGGAATATTGTCCAATTTATTTACGTCAGATTCTGAAAGTTTTGCAAATAATGTATTTGCTTGAGTTCCTAAATATTTTGCTGGAACGTCCAACTTTAAGTTATAATTCATAATTTGATCAAAACCATGAGTTCCTGCAACATTAATTTTGATGTCTTTGTATTTGATATCAAAAGGTTTAACTACTACTTTTCCGTTATCAAATGAAAGTGCTCCTTTCAAATCGTTCAAATTCAATTTTGAAAGATCTATAAATTTTATATTACTAGTTAACGCAGTTAACAAAGTAGAATTTGTAGTATTTAATGTTGTCGACAGTAATTGTCCTAACAAATCACCTGATATTGATTTCAAATCGGGCGTCATCTCAACCGCATCTAGGTTGCCAGAAAGTTTTATAGTCGAATTTAATTTGCCATTTATAATTCCTGCTAACGGAATTATTTTTTTCATCATGTCTAACTTTGTGAATGTTTCGGCAATATTCACTTGGTTTAAACTTAAATTCATATTGAATTTTGGAGTTTTTTCTTTTGTTGATACATCTCCATTCAATCCAATTTGTCCACCAAAAATAGAAGTTTTTACGTTTTGCATTGTTACCTTTTGGTCTTTCACAATAAGTTTCCCCGATACATCTTTTAAAACTAGATTATTGTAAATTACTGTATTTGCTTTTGCAGTAAGAGAACAATTTAAAAACGATGGAATTTTCATTGCTTCTGTTTTCTTAGGAGCATTTTTTGTAGGAGCAGAAGTAGTTACAAAATCGGAAACGGCAATTTGATTGGAATTTAAATTGAAATTACCTTTTAGTTCTTGTTTTTTAAACAAAAAACCATAAAAATTTTCTAAAACTCCAGTTACATTTAAATCGGTTTTACCAGTTGTAGCTTTAAATTCTTGAAGGTCAACACGACTTGGGTTAAAAACAACCATCGCAGTAGAAATTATCATTTTTTTGCCATTTTCATCTGCATATTGAAATCCTGAAAGCGACATAGTTCCTGCGTTATTAATTTGATTATACTGATTATTTTCAACCGCTTTCATATCAAATTTCGAGGTAACATCAGCTTTTAAAATCCCAGTTAACGGTTTGTCTAATTTTATCGGATAGGCTTTGGTCAAATTTGACAAATTAATAGTTCCTTTTAAACTCGCATCGATAAGCGGATTTTCTACTATATTTTTGATATTTGCTTTTGCATTAAAAACATCTTTATCTATTGAAAAAGATAATTTATCTAAATTAACATAAGTGTCATTTAGAATTCCAGTATCGTTGATGATTTTTGTGTCAACAATAATGTTTTGAACTGATTTAGGTAAATTTGGATATTGAAAAGAGGCATTGTTAGAGGCAATCGCAACATTAAATTTAGGAACAGAAGTATCTGAGTAAACTCCTTTTGCAAATCCAGAAACCGAAAAATCACCTGTAGTTTTTACGTTATCAAGTTTGCTCGAATAAGCACTCGGAATTAATCCTAAAAAGTTTTTGAAAGAAGAAGTGGGCGTTTTAAAAGTCAAATCATATTGTTGCCCAGCATCTACAAGCTGAATAAATCCATCAAACTGAAGTGGCAGCTCATTAATTTTTGCCTGATTTTGTTTAAAAGTATATTTGCTATTTTTTAAATCTAAACCTAAAACGGCATTGAGCGAAATGGCAATATTCTTCATATAATTTGTCTTGTCCATATCTAACGACATCTTTGCAGTCGTTTTTGTATTTAAATCCAATACATCATTTGCAAAATCGCCAGTTCCCGAATGATTAATACTATCGATAACCAGTTTCATTTTTGAAGCTTCATTCGTGAATTTAAATTTGAAATTTTCTACAGAATATTCTTTAATTTTTAATGCTAACGGTTGACTTTTAGTGTCGATTTTGTCTTTATTTTTTAAGGCAATATCATAATTTCCTATTCCTTCTTTATTGAAAATTATATTTACCAATCCGTTTTTAGATGAAACAGCTTCAACATTCATCGATTCCTCTTTTCCTTTAAAAAGTTCTTTGATAGACATTTTTAAATTCAACTCGTCAAACGAAACTAAAGTATCACCAAGAAATGGAGCTTTGTTAATAACCGATAACTTAGTAATAGAAACATTAGCTTGTGGAAAACTTTTAAACAAACTTAAATCGGCATCTGCAAAGGCTACTTTCGCATCCAAATTATTATTGATGGTTTGGACAATTTTTGCTTTTATCTGATCTTTAAAAAAATAAGGAATTGCAAATGCAGCAACTATTAGAACTACGAAAAAAATTCCAACTATTTTAAGTATTTTCTTGAACATAATTTCAGGGATTTTAAATAATAATATGAGTAGTCAAAAAACGTACCTTAATTATAAATGGTAAATTTAGTTTTTTTCGATTTAGATTAATTATATAATTTAGATAATTTGTTGCAAAAAAAATCCGTTTGACTGATCAAACGGATTTGAATTTTAAATTAATTGAACTATTAAAATTGTTATTTAATACTAATTTCATAAGCCATTCGGGCTTGCACTCCTTTTTGACTTGTTAATTGTTTAACATGTTGCAAGATTTTATAATTCTCGGCGCCTATTTCATTAATGATCATTTCAGATTTTGATTTGGCAAATGGTAGCCCTAAACTACCTAGTAAATCGCCAAAATCTTTTTCATATTCAGGATAATTTTTAATTCGGAAATCTTTGGTTTTTCCTAGTTTGGAAGCTTCTGCAATAGCATCATACATGCCGCCAATTTTGTCTATTAATCCAATTTTTAGAGCATCTTTTCCGCTCCAAACTCTACCTTGAGCGATTGCATCAACTTGCGCAAAAGTCATTTTTCTGCCTACAGCCACGCGGTTTACAAATGTGTTATATATTTTCTCAACGCCTTCTTGTGCAAAAGCGCGGTAATTATCATCTAATGGTTTAAATGGACTGTAACCCGAGGCATTTTGATTGGTTCTAACTTGCTCAGTATTTAATCCTAACTTAGTTGCTGCTACAGAAAAGTTAGGCAACATTCCGAAAACTCCTATCGAACCAGTTATTGTATTGGCTTCGGCATAAATTTTATTAGCGTTGCAAGCAATGTAATAACCGCCAGATGCTGCATAATTTCCCATAGAAACCACCACGGGTTTTACTTTCTTAGTAAGTTCGATTTCTCTCCAAATGAGCTCAGAAGTTAGTGCATTTCCACCTGGACTATCAACTCTTAAAACTATTGCTTTTACATCTTTATCTTTTCGAGCTTCCTGTAAAGAGCGTCTCATAGAGCCTTCCCCTATTACATTTACATCGCCTTCACCACTACCTATTTCGCCTTGAGCATAAATAATTGCAATTTTATCTGATGAATCAAAGTTGATACTTGATGTTGCAACTTTCTCGGCATAATCTTCAATTTTTACCGATTCTAATTTAGCATCTTGATCAATCTTTATCATTTTTTTTATGTCATCTTGATACACATCTTCATAAGCAATTTTATCAATTAATTTTTCAGCTTTTGCCATTTCTGGAGTTCGCGCTAAAAGTCCATCGGCAATTTGATTTAAACGTGTTTCAGAAACATTTCTACTCTTGGAAACTTCGCTTATAACGGTACTCCAAATTGAATTTAAAAGTTCGGTAGTTTGCTGTTTATTGGCATCACTCATTTTGTTTTCAAGAAAAGGCTCAACGGCACTTTTGTATTTCCCGTGTCTGATAATTTCCATTTTAAGACCCGATTTTTCTTCAAAGTCTTTGAAAAACATAATTTCCGCACCCAATCCTTTGAATTCCAATTCGCCAATTGGGTTTAAATAAATTGCATTTGCAACAGAATTTAAGTAATAATCTTTTTGTGAATAAGCATCAGCATAGGAATATACAAATTTGCCCGATTTTTTGAAACTTTCCAGCTCATCTCGAAGTGCTTTTGACTGCGCCATTCCGAGATTTGAATTGTTATTCAGAATTGAAATTCCCTTTATATCATCATCGGTTTTTGAATATTCTATTGCTTTAATAACATCTGATAATCCGTTGTGTTGGTCACGACCATTTAAAATTTCCATATCTTTATAGATAGTTTTTCCCGCATAATCGTAATTTATTTTTGATAAATCTAAATCGATTACGGAATTTTTTTTGACGTGAACTTTTTCGTCACTACTTCCAAAAAGTACTCCAAGTAATAAAAGTCCAAAAAAACTAATCATTATAAATACAAACAGCCCAACAATTGTAGCCAACACATTACCTAAAAATCTCATAGACTCTATTTTTTTATAATTAGTAGTCAATAGTGCTAGTTTGTTACAAATCATTACATTAATTTTCTTTACAAAATAGTTATCAACAGCTACAAAAATAAAGGTATATTCTGAAATTCTTTTAGTTATTTTGCGCACATGAACTCACAACATCAAATTTTACTTTCTATTGGAAGTAATTTAGGAAATCGACTAGAAAACATTGAGCAATGTATACGCTTTTTGCATCTTGAAGTTGGGACTGTTGTAAAGGTTTCTTCTCTTTTTGAGTCGGATTCTTGGGGTTTTGATAGCGATTCCTTCTACAATTGTGCTATTTTAATTCATACACATAAAAAAGCTCAAAAAGTTTTAAAAAGATGTTTGCAGATAGAAAAAAAAATGGGTCGTACTCGAAATTTAAGTCATCAATATCAAGCAAGAATTATTGATATTGACTTAATTTTATTTGATGATGAAGTTATTGTAAGCGATTCACTTCAAATTCCCCACAAGCATTTACAAGATCGAAAGTTTGTGTTGTTACCCATGAAAGAAATTTTTGGTCAATGGAAACATCCCATATTAAATCAATCTGTTGCTGAGTTGATAACTACTTGTGAAGATCAAACTAGTTGTGTAATGATTTCTAAATTGGAATCGCCACTTCAAAAAATTACTTTAGAACAACTCAATTATATTGCAATAGAAGGAAATATTGGAGCTGGAAAAACCACATTAGCAACAAAAATTGCAGACGATTTTAATGCAAAAACAGTTTTGGAACGCTTTGCTGACAATCCTTTTTTACCTAAATTTTACAAAGATCAAAATCGATTTGCATTCCCGTTAGAAATGTCTTTTTTGGCAGATCGATACCAACAAATTTCAGATGATTTAGCACAATTTGATCTCTTTAAAGATTTTTTAATTGCTGATTATCATATATTTAAATCATTAATTTTTGCAAAAGTTACTCTTGCAGAAGATGAATTTAGATTATACAAAACACTTTTTGACATCATTTACAAAGAAATGCCAAAACCAGATTTGTATATTTATTTATATCAAAATAGTGAAAGATTACTTCAAAATATAAAACGAAGAGGTCGTAGTTATGAACAAGAAATTGATGCGGCTTATTTGGAAAAAATAAACAACGGTTATTTAGATTATATTAAATCGCAAAAAGATTTAAATGTTTTAATTATTGATGTTTCACATGTAGACTTTTTAAAAAATCAAGAAGATTATATTTATATTCTAAATGAAATTGAAAAAAAGTTAGGACAGTAAACATTAACTTAAAATCCATTTAAACTTTCTTCATATTATATTTTTAAAACAAATCTTATAAAAGTTTCCATTATTGGTTGATACTTTTACCTTTGCAAGTCATAATAAAAGCAAACAAAATGCACAAAGACAGTAAACGTAGAGAGGCACTTTTATATCATGCAAAACCCACTCCCGGAAAAATTCAGGTTGTGCCTACTAAAAAATATGCTACCCAAAGAGACCTTTCATTAGCTTATTCTCCTGGAGTTGCCGAGCCTTGTTTAGAAATTGTAAAAGACATAAATAATGTTTACAAATATACTGCAAAGGGAAATCTTGTTGCTGTAATTACTAATGGTACTGCGGTTTTAGGTCTTGGCGATATTGGTCCGGAGGCTTCAAAACCAGTTATGGAAGGAAAAGCGTTATTGTTTAAAATATTTGCCGATATAGATGTTTTTGATATCGAAATTGACACTAAAGACATCGATGCATTTATAGAAACTGTAAAAAATATAGCGCCCACTTTTGGAGGCATCAATCTAGAAGACATTAAAGCACCAGAATCTTTTGAAATAGAACGACGATTAGTTGAGGAGTTAAATATTCCTGTAATGCACGACGATCAGCATGGAACTGCAATTATTTCGTCGGCGGCTTTATTAAACGCACTAGAAATTGCAGAAAAAGACATTACCAAAATTAAAATTGTTGTTTCTGGAGCTGGCTCTGCTGCTTTGGCTTGTGCAAACTTGTATGTTTTGCTTGGAGTACAGCTTCAAAATATCATTATGTTTGATAAAGACGGCGTTTTATCTGATGATAGAACCGATTTATCTGAACTTCAAAAGAAATATTCTTACGGAAGAAAAAATATTAATTTGGGTGAAGCATTGCAAAATGCCGATGTGTTTTTAGGACTTTCTGCAGGAAATATTCTAAAACCAGAAATGTTACTCGGTATGGCAAAAACACCTATTGTTTTTGCGATGGCAAATCCAGTTCCAGAGATTGATTATAATTTAGCAATTGCAACTCGGGACGATATTATTATGGCAACGGGAAGGTCAGACCATCCTAATCAGGTTAATAATGTGTTGGGTTTTCCTTATATTTTTAGAGGTGCACTTGATGTTAGAGCTACAAAAATAAATGAAGCCATGAAAATGGCAGCGGTAAATGCATTGGCTGCTCTAGCGAAAGAACACGTTCCAGAACAAGTGAATATTGCATATGGCGAAACACGATTAAACTTTGGAAAAGATTATATAATCCCAAAACCATTTGACCCAAGGTTAATAACCATGGTTGCGCCTGCAGTTGCAAAAGCAGCTATGGAAAGCGGTGTGGCTTTGAATCCAATTGTAGATTGGCAAAAATATGAAGAAGAACTTTTAGAGCGTTTAGGGTCTGATAATAAAATGGTTAGAATGTTAACCAATCGTGCAAAAACTGACCCAAAAAGAATAGTTTTTGCCGAAGCCGATCATCTCGATGTTTTAAAAGCAGCACAAATAGTTTATGAAGAAGGCATAGGACATCCAATATTATTAGGTAAAAAAGAAGATATTTTAGAACTTAAAGAAGAACTTGGTTTTGATGCAGATGTTCCCATATTTGATCCAAAAACTAAAGGTGAAGATAAACGGAGATTAGAGTATGCCGATATCTTTTGGAAACAGCGACAAAGACGTGGCATTTCATTGCTCGATGCACAAAAATGGATGCGTGAGCGAAATTATTTTGCCGCCATGATGGTAAATCAAGGCGATGCTGATGCTATGGTTTCTGGCTACTCTCGAAGTTACCCATCTGTAGTGAAACCATTGATGCAACTCATAGGGAAAGCTCCCGGAATATCGCTTATTGCTACTACAAATATGATGATGACTAATAGAGGTCCCATGTTTTTATCTGATACTGCAATAAATCCAGATCCATCAGCCGATGATTTAGCTAAAATTGCTTTGATGACCGAAAAAACAGTACGAATGTTTGGGATGCAACCTGTAATAGCGATGGTTTCGTTTTCAAATTTTGGCTCGTCTACCCATCATAGTGCTACTAAAGTACGCGAAGCAGTTGCCTATTTGCACAAATATTACCCAGATTTAATTGTAGATGGGGAGATTCAAACCGATTTTGCTTTAAACCCTGAAATGTTGCAAAAAAAGTTTCCGTTTTCAAAGCTTGCAGGCAAAAAAGTCAACACTTTAATATTCCCTAATTTAGAATCGGCTAATATTACCTATAAATTACTAAAGGAATTATATAAAGTAGATTCTGTAGGACCTATTATGCTGGGTATGGAAAAACCAGTTCATATTTTTCAACTCGGTGCAAGCGTAGAAGAAATGGTAAATATGGCTGCAGTGGCTGTGGTAGATGCACAAGAAAAGCAAAAGAGAATTAAGAATTTTGAGGTGAAATTGTAATAAAAATTTAAGGTATTTTACGGTATTTCTAGTATTTGTTATATTTGAACTCGTTTGAATTTGATTTAGGCACGGATTGCAAAACCGAGCTAACGTGATGGTTTAAACTTTAATAGTAAACCTTTTAAAAATGAAAAATATATATCCTATAATTCCATTTTTTATTTTATTACTATTGATAATGTTTATTTTTAGATATTGGATAAAAAACTATAAAAAAAGAAATAATGAAGTTACAATAATTAATACTAGAACTTATAATCAATTTATTCACCATGTTTGTAAAAGAATTTACTTCATGTCAATATTTTTAATTATTGTATTAATCTTAAAAATTATTTACATATTACTTTTTTGATTACTTTAATTTCCACCACCTGCTCAAAAAGTCCTTATGAAAAGCTCCGCAAATATCTCCTGACTTTAAGCAATGTAATTTTAAAAATAAACATTTTTCGATGATGGTATTTTAAAAATGGTTCGTAAACATAATTACTGAACAATCATTTTTCTTGACTATAATGCTTAAATCGCCATCAAAAACTTTTCCAGGTTCTCCTAGTCTTGTCATTATAAACCACAACTTTTTTGTTTTGTCTTCGCTGATTTTTACATAATTTTCGATGTAATATTTATTTTTCGGATATCGCATCAATCCTAAATTAATTGCAAACATTTTAGCTTTTTCTGGTGTGTCTAAAATGTCATAATAATTTATTTTTTTTTCTTCTTCAAAACCTAAATATTTATTATGAAACAACATATCTACATGCTCTTGGAAATTTTTTTGTCTTGGAAATTTTAAGGAATCAATAACTAATTTATCATTTCCAGTTTTTATTTCTTGCGAAAAATTTTGAAATGATATAAACAGTAAAAAAGTAAGAATAATTATTCGTCTTTTTTTCAAATCAGTTTGCTTTTACATTAATTAATAATTCGCTGTCAAAAATTGCTGCTGGTGAAATTACAATTTCATTGTTCGGGATTTTGTCTCCGTAACGTTCCTTCATTTTTTTCTTAACCGCTTCGTTTGTCAAGTCAAAGTCACTAAGTTTTTCAAGTTTGCCGATTTCTATTCCTGTCGCACGTTGGTAGATTTTCCAAATAAGTTCGGAGCAATATATTTTGTCGTCCGACCACTCAAAAGTTAGGTCGTAGCTTTTTCCTTTAAACTGGTCGCCAACTTGTTTCATTTTGGTAATTGTTGCGTGAGTTAAAACTTGGTCTGCATTTTTTAGTCTTTTGATTACATATTTTCCGTCTTTTCCCTTAGCTATCCATTTGTCAAGTGGTGTCCGCTTAACTGGTTCTACCGCTTCAAAAACATAAAATTCGTTGCCGTCTTTGTAGATAAGACCGCAATGAGAATATTTTGATTTTGTCGCAAGTTGAATAGCTTTGCTTTGTCCTGAAAGTGAGGTCTGAAAAATTAGGTCGCCATTTTTTATTTTGTCATTGGCAGCAAGTTGTTTTACTTCCTCTCTTGCATTGTCAAGTCGGTGTTTCGGGTCGTAAAATTTTCGTTTGGCGTAAAGTCCACCAAAAATTGTAAGTCCTAAAAGTGCAAGTATTATTATTCCTTTTTTCATTGTCGTTTGTAGTTGTTGTGTCGTCCGCTACGCTTAACACTAACCATCAAATAGCCGCCTAAAGATACTACTTTTTCTAGTTTTGCAAATCGTTGTAGTTTTTTGTTTTGCTAGGATGCGGTTTTCAAAAATACTAAAAAAATAACTCCGCTTAAATGAACTTAAACAAGGTTGTTTTTACTTTTTATTTTGAATAATTAGGTTTTTTAAGAGAGTTGCTCAACGGCTACCCCTATTATTAGCTGTCTCAATTTTTATTGCTCTTTCTGAAATATTTTTGAAATAATTCTCGTCTTCGTTAATTTGATTTAATGATTTTCCGATTATTTCTCTTCGATTTATTGTAGATGTGAGATTTGTTATATCAATTATGGTTTTTTGTCTTTTTTGATCACCATTTTTTTCTAATTCTTGTATAAGTCTTGACCTAAACTCCGTTTTGCTAATTTCTTCATTATTTAATAGAATTAAACAACCTGTTTCAACTTCATTTTCACATTGAGAATTTATTACAATATTTAGCAAATCTTCTGTTGATGGTTTTGGTAATCTAATCAATATTTCTGTTCCGCCACCTTGTTGTGAATTATTAACGTAATAACTTAACCATTTTTCATTGTTAAATTTACTGGAATAATTTTTTACCCAGTTCTCTTCTTCAATACTTTCTAAGTTTAGATAATTAATAACCCGTTGGGTGTAATTATTTAGAATAAAATATATTAAATAAATATTGGTCAAGATACTGAAATTCAGTATCTTGAAGTCGCAAAACAAACCAATATTCATGTCAAATATAGTAAAAAATTATTTAAGAGTTTTAGA
>JACMPO010000015.1 GCA_014377455.1 Flavobacterium sp. | reverse complement strand
TGACATTGCAATAAAAGATTTAGTTTATCGACCAGGAGAATCTCCACTGGAATTAATAACTATTGAAACTGCTGCTAAAGTGAATCAGTTTTTTTCAAACATTAGTAAAGATGTGAGAAAGAAATTTAAAAACAAAAAACTCATACAAATATTGGAATTTCCTGTATTGTTTTTGGGTGCAAAACCGTCTGACACTCCTTCGTTTTATAGTTTTATGAATTTTGCTGATTTTGGATTAGGAACTTGGCAGCCTACAGGTGGAATGTATAGCGTAATTTTAGGAATGGAAAAATTAGCTATTGAATTAGGTGTGAAAATAGTTACAAATTCTCCAGTAGATAGAATAATTGTTGAAAACAAAAAAGCCGTTGGAATTGAAGTAAATGGCGAAATAATACCAGCAGATATTGTTTTATCTGGTGCTGATTATCATCATTCTGAAACATTATTAGAACCACAATTTCGTCAATATTCCCAAAATTATTGGGAAAAGAAAACTTTTGCCCCATCATCTTTATTATTTTATATAGGATTCAACAAAAAATTAGAAAACGTAGCACACCATAATTTATTTTTTGATGTTGATTTTGATTTACATGCTTCTGAAATTTACGATAATCCAAAATGGCCAAAAGAACCACTATTTTATGCTAATTTTACATCAGTTACCAGTGATGGTCTAGCTCCAGAAGGATGTGAAAATGGGTTCTTCCTAATTCCAATTGCACCAGGATTAACCGACACACAAGAATTAAGAGATGAATATTTTAACAAAATAATTACACGTTTTGAATCAATTACACAACAAAATGTCAGAAATAGTATTATTTTTACCGAATCATTTTGTGTGAATGATTTTATTAAAGAATATAATTCATACAAAGGAAATGCATATGGAATGGCAAATACGCTATTTCAAACCGCGTTTTTACGACCAAAACTGAAAAGCAAAAAAGTAGAAAATTTATTTTTTACCGGACAGTTAACTGTTCCTGGTCCAGGCGTACCTCCATCTTTAATATCAGGAAAATTAGTTTCTGATTTGATAAAAAAATATAATAAATAATAAGCGTTACAAGTTGTTATGAAATCCATTTTTGATAAAGTTTCCTTTGATTGCAGTAAAAACGTTACTAAATCATACAGTACTTCGTTCTCATCAGCTGTAAAAATGTTAGCGCCAAGCATCCGTCAAGACATATACAACATATATGGATTTGTGCGGTTTGCAGACGAAATTGTAGATACATTTCATGATTATAACAAAGAAGAGCTTTTTGAATTATTCGAAAAAGATTTATCAAATGCACTACAAAATAAAATTAGTTTAAACCCAATTCTAAATTCATTTCAACACACAGTATCTAAATACAACATTCCTAACGAACTAATTAATGCTTTTATGAAAAGCATGAAATTAGACTTATCGAAAAAAGAATATCACACTGATGATGAATACAAAGAATATATTTATGGATCAGCAGATGTAGTGGGTTTAATGTGTTTAAAAGTTTTTGTGAACGGCGATATCTCAAAATATGAAACTTTAAAAAATGGTGCCATGAGACTTGGATCGGCTTTTCAGAAAGTAAATTTCTTACGCGATTTAAAAGCTGATTTTGAAGATTTGAGCCGTACCTATTTTCCAAATACCGATTTAACCAAACTTGACGAATTATCTAAACAACAAATTATAAAAGAAATAGAAGCAGATTTTGAAGCCGGATATCAAGGCATCTTAAATCTACCTATTGAAGCAAAATTTGGGGTTTACACAGCTTATGTTTACTATAAAAAATTGCTTTCAAAATTAAAAAAAACACCTTCACTCGAAATCAAAAATACCAGAATTCGGGTTCCAGATTATCAAAAATATGGACTTTTTGCTAAGTGCTATTTTACTTATAAACTGAATATAATTTAAGAATATTTTAAAACTTGTTTTTTATTACAGCATATCAGATTTGCTAAATTTGTATAAATTAATTTTATTATGTGGATTCATTTTCTAGTGTTCGTTTTAACCTTTGTCATGATGGAATTCATGGCTTGGTTTACTCATAAATATGTAATGCATGGTTTTTTATGGAATTTGCATGCAGATCATCATAAAAAAGACCATGATTCTTGGTTTGAACGAAACGATACCTTTTTTATCTTTTATGCAGTAGTAAGTATTGGATGTTTTTTGTTATGGCAAAAAGGAATTCTTGAAATTGGAATTTCAATAGGTCTAGGCATTTTTGCATATGGATTAGCTTATTTTATTGTACATGACATTTTTATACATCAGCGATTCAAAATGTTTAGAAATGCAAATAATCTTTACGCTAAAGGCGTGCGAAGAGCGCACAAAATGCATCACAAACATGTAGGCAAAGGTGATGGAGAATGTTTTGGCATGCTAATGGTTCCTTTTAAATATTTCAAAAAATAGAAGAAACATATTTTTATTTAAAGTTTTTTAGCTTCGTTCCAAAAAACATCCATTTCTGTAAGCGTCATGTCCATTAGTGGTTTGCCAAGTTCGCCTGCCTTACCTTCAAGATATTGAAATCGTTTAATGAACTTTTTATTAGTTCGTTCTAAAGCATCTTCAGGATTTATATTTAGAAATCGAGCATAATTAATCATAGAAAATAATACATCGCCAAACTCAGCTTCAATAGTGTCTTGATTTCCAGCTTTAACTTCAACTTGTAATTCATTTAATTCTTCTTGAACTTTATCCCAAACTTGATGTGGTTCGTCCCAATCAAAACCAACTCCTTTAACTTTGTCTTGTATTCTACTAGCTTTAACTAATGCTGGTAAACTTTTTGGAACGCCTTCTAATACCGAAAATTTACCTTCTTTTAATTTTAATTTTTCCCAATTTTGCTTTACCTCTTCTTCATCTTTTACTATTACATCACCATAAATGTGTGGATGACGATGAATTAATTTATCGCAAATTTCATTACAAACATCAGCAATATCAAAATCGTTAGTTTCACTTCCTATTTTAGCATAAAAAACTATATGTAATAATAAATCGCCTAATTCTTTTTTTACTTCCTGCAAATTATTATCAAGAATGGCATCGCCTAACTCATAAGTTTCCTCAATTGTTAAATGTCTTAACGATCGCAAAGTTTGCTTTTTATCCCATGGACATTGTTCTCGAAGTTCGTTCATTATTACTAGCAATCGTTCGAAAGATGCAAGTTGGATTTGAATAGAATTTGCCATAAAGTTGTTTTCGTAAAAATAAGAAATCCTGATAAGAAAGTTTCCTAACAGGATTAAAAAAAATTAAAATATAAAAAATTACTTTTTTGTTTTTGGATCAGATGTCTTTGCTTTCACAACCTTTTCTACTTTTTCAGTCTTAGGCAATTTTTCAGTTTTTTTAGTTTCTTTTTCTGGTTTAATATTTTCAGTTGCATCTTCATTTACAACTTCTTTATTATCAGAAACAGACTCAGTTTTTACTTCTACTTTAGAAACTAAACCTTTAGATTGCAATATATTGTACCAATTAAAAACTTTTTTTATATCCGACGGATAAACGCGAGTAGTATCATAATCTGGTACAATTTCACTAAAATAAGCTAGTAATTTATCATTATCTTCTTTGTGAGAAATTGCTGGACCTTCATTTTCTTTGATTGCAATTTCTCTCAATATTTCAGCTAGTGGCTTTTCGGCAGTCAGAGTATACATTGAAATTTCAGAAAGTAAACTTACATTACTTTTCATACCAACTGTAATTTTTTTTCCATCTAATAATGATTCGGCTACAAATCCAGATCTGGTTTGAACTTTTAGTGCGTACAATCCTGGTTTTCCTGAAATAGCTAATATTTTTTCTACATTCATTTTTAACTGTTTATTTTTATATTAATTTCGAATAATCTTATAGTATTAGCGTCCCTTTTTGTTTACAAATCGCATTCTGTAATCAGGGAAAGCTTTACCATCCATGATGTTTTGCAATTTTTTCTTAATTAAGGTTTTCTTTAAAGAAGATATTTTATCGGTAAATAAAATTCCTTGAATATGATCGTATTCATGTTGGATAACCCGCGCGATTAATCCGTCATGAATTTCAGTTTTTTTAATAAATTTTTCATCAAAATATTCAATTTTAATACGCTCTTTTCGAGTAACGTCTTCCCTAACATCAGGAATACTTAAACAGCCTTCATTAAATGTCCACTCATCACCATCTTCAACAAGAATTTTAGCATTTATAAAAGTTTGCTTATATCCTTTCAATTGCTCTTGCTCTTCTTTTGTTAAATTTTCGCTATCGCTAAAAGGTTCGGTATCAATCACAAAAAGTCGTATGTCCAATCCTATTTGTGGAGCGGCTAAACCTACTCCAAAAGCATTATACATTGTGTCATACATATTAGTAATCAACTCATTTAAGTTGGGATAATCTAAATCAATTTCTCTGCCTATCTTTCTTAAAACTGGATCGCCATACCCAACTATTGGTACTATCATTATACTTTTAGATTTGAATTTTTTATTATATAAAATGCATTACATTAACTGCAAAAGTAATGAAAAAAAGTAAAAAACTAAGCAAAAAAAAACTCCAACCATTCGATTGGAGTATAAAATATAAAAACAATTTAGTTCTTCGTAAATTCAAATGTTTGGTTTGAAATAGATAATGTAAAACCAGTTTTAGCATCATTATATTGAACCGTAACTCCTGCTTCTTTAAAAGTAAATTTACCATTTCCTTCATTTTCTAAAGGTAATGGAGGTTGTCCCGAAGCATTCATTACTAAATTCCCATCTTCTTCAACTGCATTTATTTTAATTGGAATAGTTTTACTAGAAAAGTTACCCAAATAAGCATCTAAACTTGGTGTTTTCTCAATACCATTTTTAGCATTTGTCCATACATTATTTACATCATTTACATCTGGAAAAGCATTATCTGGATCTAGGGTAATTGTATCTAATTCTTCTGAAGAGTCAAATTTAAATGTCCATGAATTATTTCGTTCCCAAATTTCAACTGGTAATTTTTTTCTAGTAACAGCACCACTTTTAGTTTTAATTTCCAAAACTACTGGCATGGCAAGTTTTTCTAAATTATCAATAGTAATAATGGCTCCGTTTTTAGCATCATTTTTAACATATTTAACTTTAGAAATTCCTTGATCGAGTTTCCAATTATTAAAAAACCATCCTCTCCAAAACCAGTTTAAATCTTCACCTGCAACATTCTCAATTGTTCTGAAAAAATCATCTGGCATAGGGTGTTTAAAAGCCCAACGGTCAACATAAGTTCTAAAAGCATTATCAAAACGCTCTTTTCCTAGCACTTCATTCCGCAGAATATCCAATCCTGCACCCGGTTTATAATATGCTAATATTCCAAGATTTTTTTCTTGTAAATTATCTGGGGCTGCAATTATAGGTTCCATATCAGAATTTGTTAAGGTTTCTGCTGCTTTATGCAAATTACCTACAGCTTGCTTATACTCTCCATTATTGAAATCTTGTGAACTAACACCATTAATAAATGTATTAAAACCTTCGTCCATCCAAGCAAATAAACGCTCGTTAGAACCTACAATCATTGGGAACCAGCCGTGACCAAATTCATGATCTGTAACTCCCCAAAGTGATTCACCTTTTGAATCAGAACCACAAAAAACAATACCAGGATATTCCATTCCTCCTGCATTTGAAGCCACATTTGTAGCGGCAGGATAAGGAAATTCAAACCATCTTTTTGAATAATTTTCAATTGATGTCTTTGTATATTCTGTTGCTCTTCCCCATGCCCCTTGACCATCAATTTCTACAGGATAAGTTGAAATTGCAAGCGATTTTTTTCCGCTAGGCAAATTAATTCGTGCAGCATCTACAATAAATGAAGCTGATGAAGCCCATGATGCATCTCTAGCATTTTTTATTTTAAATTTCCAAGTTAATTCGCTTTTTCCAGCTGGTCGAGAGGAAGGATTTGTAACCTCATCGGCTGTTCTAATCATAACGGTTTTATCACTTTGTTTTGCTGCTGCCCATCGCTTCATTTGCTCTGCAGTATAAACATCAACAGGATTTAATAATTCTCCTGAACACACTACAATATGGCTTGCTGGTGCGGTAATTGCAATATCGAAATCTCCATATTCTAAATAAAATTCTCCTGCACCAAGATATGGATGCGTATCCCAACCACGAACGTCATCATATACACACATTCTAGGATACCACTGTGCAACACAAAAGATTTTTCCATTTTTAGTATCTAAAATCCCCATTCTGTCCGATCCATATTCTGGGGAAATGAATGAAAATTCGAATTTCAATTTTATACTTGCTCCATTTGCATTTAATTGTTGAGGCAACTCAATTTTCATTCGGGTATCAATGATGGTATATTGCGCCTCTTTTTCGATTAATTTACCACCAACTAAAGTACTAATTTTAACCGATTTAAATTTAAAACCTCCATCAAAATCTTGTCCTTTAGCTCCGTTTCTACTTCCTTTTAATGGAATTATTGCATTTCCACGAGAGTCTTTTTTAAATAAATTCTGATCAACATTTAACCATAAAAAGCCCAATTTATCTGGACTATTGTTTGTGTAAGTAAGTGTTTCTGTACCGGAAATCTCGCTAGTTTTATCGTTTAAAGTTGCAGCGATGGAATAATCTGCTCTGTTTTGCCAATATTTTGCTCCTGGTTGTCCGCTTGCAGCTCGAGTATCAGTTCCGTTTTTGGTATAAAAATTATTACCAAAAGCTTCATTATAATTATAGTTAGATTTCGGTTTCTCCTGTGCCTGAGCAGAAAAAAAACCAAGACCTAAAGCCATAAAAGAAATTGCTCTAAAAAAATTGTTTTTCATATAGATTAGTATTGAAGTTTGTTTAACAAAAATAATTAAAATGTAAGACTCCAATAATTTTATTTGTTACAAAATTTAATAAAATAATTTTAATAGATACTTTTACCTAAAATTATTTAGATTTTGGAAACAACAATTTACAATTCTCAACTTACAGCACATATAAATCCAGTTGGTGCTGAACTGGTTTCACTAGCAAATAATAAAAACAAGCAAGAATATATCTGGGACGGAAATCCTGCGTTTTGGGGAAAACATGCTCCAGTCTTATTTCCTATTGTGGGAACTTTAAAAGATAATTCATATTACTGTAATGATGGAAAATATTCACTTTCAAGACATGGATTTGCGAGAGATTTAAAATTTGAACTACTGAATCAATCTTCTAATCAAGTAATTTATTCACTTAAATATACCTACGACACATTAAAAAAATATCCATTTAAGTTTGAATTACAAATAACTTATACTTTAGTTGAGTTTACGTTATATGTTGGTTTTCAAATTTTTAATTTAGATACTCAAACCATTCCTTTTTCGATTGGTGCACATCCTGCTTTTGCATTATCTGATAATTTTGAAAACTATTCGTTACAATTTGAAACTCAAGAAACTTTAAAGTGTTTTTCTCTAAAAAATGATTTGTTGACTTCAAAAACAAATAACATCGATTTAATTAATAAAAAATTACCACTTACCTACTCTATTTTTCAAAATGATGCTTTAATAATGAAATCATTAAAATCCGAATTTATCACAATTATAGAATGTGAAAAGCCAATATTGAAAGTGACATTTAAAGATTTTCACAATTTAGGAATTTGGACTAAAAAAAATGCTGCGTTTATTTGCATTGAACCATGGCTTGGATATTCTGATCTAGAAAACACTACTGGAACCATATTTGAAAAAGAAGGAATTCAAATTCTGGCGGAAAATAAAAGTTTTGAATGTGAGTATTCAATTGAAATTTTATAAATTCACAAAAAAATACCGTGTTAGATATTAACTTTCATCCGTTTAAAAATTTAGAAACTAATAGATTGCATTTACGCAGAATTTTAGAATCTGACTGGACAGAAATTTTAGCGCTTCGGAGCAATCCAGAAATTATGAAATACATCCCGCGATCACTTGCATTAAGTAAGGAAGACGCAATTACTCATTTTAAAACTATTGACGAAAAAATTGAAAACAATACAGGAATTAATTGGGCAATTACTTTAAAAGATAACCCAAAACTCATAGGGATTATAGGTCATTATAGAATACAACCTGAAAATCATCGATGTGAAATTGGTTACATGATTTTGCCAGAATACCATGGTCAAGGCATAACCACAGAAGCTGTAAATGCCGTTTTAAAATATGGTTTTGATGATTTAAGCATGCATTCTATTGAAGCAGTAATTGATCCTGAAAATATTGCCTCGGAACGCGTTTTACAAAAAAATGGATTCGTTAAAGAAGCTCATATTCTTGAAAATGAGTTATGGAATGGGAAATTTTGGGATACGGTAATCTATTCCATTTTAAAAAGAAATTTTAAACAGTAAGTTTTCTTTAAATTTATATTTAAACTGAAATTGCTGCTTTTAATATTCATAAACTTAACTGCTTTTTGCAAAAGTAAATAGTGTTGGGAAGATATTTAAAAAAAATAAAATTCAAGATCTAAAATCTTAAAACCAAAATCAAAAAAAACTTATCTTTGCAAATCTTAAAAAACCCAAATAATTATGTTCAATAGTTTAAGCGATAAATTAGACAAGGCATTCCATATGTTAAAAGGTCATGGAAAAATTACTGAAGTAAACGTTGCAGATACGCTGAAAGAAGTGCGACGTGCGTTACTCGATGCCGATGTTAACTTTAAAATTGCTAAAGATTTTACTACCAGAGTTAAGGAAAAAGCGATTGGTCAAAACGTGTTAACTACGTTACAACCAGGACAACTGATGGTTAAAATTGTTAAAGATGAACTTACCGAACTTATGGGTGGTGATGCATCAGGAATCAATCTTTCTGGTAATCCAACTGTAATTTTAATGTCAGGTTTACAAGGTTCTGGTAAAACAACTTTTTCAGGAAAACTAGCAAATTACCTAAAAACAAAAAAGAATAAAAAACCACTTTTGGTTGCTTGCGATATTTATCGTCCGGCAGCTATAAACCAGTTGCATGTAGTTGGAGATCAAATAGGTGTTGAAGTTTACTCAGAACCAGAAAATAAAAATCCTGTAGACATTTCACAAAAAGCAATCGCGTATGCAAAGGCAAATGGTTTTAATGTAGTAATTGTAGATACCGCAGGTCGTTTGGCAGTTGACGAACAAATGATGAACGAAATTGCAAATGTTCACAAAGCAATTCAGCCACAAGAAACCTTGTTTGTAGTAGATGCAATGACTGGTCAAGATGCTGTAAATACTGCAAAAGCATTTAATGACCGATTGAATTTTGATGGAGTTATATTAACAAAATTAGACGGAGATACTCGTGGTGGTGCGGCAATTTCGATAAAATCGGTAGTAGATAAACCTATAAAATTTATAGGAACTGGCGAAAAAATGGATGCTATAGATGTGTTTTATCCAACACGTATGGCGGAACGAATTTTGGGTATGGGTGATGTTGTATCGCTTGTAGAACGGGCACAAGAACAATATGACGAAGACGAAGCCCGAAAAATTCAGAAAAAAATTGCCAAAAACGAATTTGGATTCGACGATTTTTTATCTCAAATACAACAAATCAAAAAAATGGGAAACATGAAAGATTTAGTTGGAATGATTCCTGGTGCTGGAAAAGCACTTAAAGATGTTGAGATAGAAGACGATGCTTTTAAACATATTGAAGCCATAATTCATTCCATGACACCCATCGAACGCTCAAAACCCGCTGTAATTGACATGAAAAGAAAAACCAGAATTGCAAAAGGATCTGGAACTAAACTGGAACAAGTAAATCAGCTGATGAAGCAGTTTGAGCAAATGAGTAAGATGATGAAAATGATGCAAGGTCCAGGAGGAAAAAATATGATGCGAATGATGAGTGGCATGAAATAAAAAAAATAGAAAGGCGCAAAATTTTGTGCCTTTTTTTATACATATAATAATCTTAAAAAAATAGCGGTATGCAAATATTAGACGGTAAAAAAGTATCTGAAGAAATTAAACTTGAAATTACAGCCGAAGTAAATTTGATGAAATCCAAAGGCGAGAAAGTTCCTCATTTAGCCGCAATAATTGTGGGAAATGATGGTGCGAGTTTAACTTATGTAGGCAGTAAAGTTAAATCGTGCCAGCGCGTTGGCTTTGAATCTACACTTATAAAAATGCCCAGCACAACATCTGAAACCGAATTACTCAAAAAAATTAAACTTCTTAATGAAGATGACAATATTGATGGATTTATCGTGCAATTACCACTGCCAAAACAAATTGATACCCAAAAAATCCTAATGTCGATAGATCCTAGTAAAGATGTAGACGGTTTTCATCCTGAAAATTTTGGAAAAATGGCACTCGATATGACCACTTTTATACCAGCCACACCATTTGGAATTCTTGAATTATTAGAGCGTTACAATGTTGAAACCAAAGGAAAGCATACCGTAGTTATTGGACGAAGTCATATTGTGGGACGACCAATGAGCATCTTAATGGGACGCAAAGGATTTCCTGGAAACTCAACGGTAACTCTAACGCACAGTTTTACTAAAAATATTGCTCAGATTACCACACAAGCCGATATTATAATCACAGCACTCGGAGTTCCAAATTATTTAAAAGCGGAAATGGTGAAAGATGGTGCCGTAGTTATTGATGTAGGAATTACAAGAGTTCCCGACGAAACTAATGAAAAAGGCTACCGAATTACCGGTGATGTTGACTTTGAAAATGTATCTTTAAAAGCATCGTACATAACTCCCGTTCCTGGAGGCGTAGGACCTATGACAATTGCCATGTTATTAAAAAACACACTTTTAGCTCGCGAACAAAAATTATTGAAACTAAAATAATGACAATTTTAGAAGCAAAAAAAGAACATCTTTCTATAATTAAAGATTTAGCCTTTGCCATATGGCCAGTAGCCTATGCAGAAATTCTCTCAAAAGACCAGCTGGATTATATGTTAGATAAATTTTACTCGATTCCATTTTTAGAAAATCAAATGAATACAGGACAAGTTTTTGTGCTGGCTGAACAAGATGGAATATATTCTGGATTTGCTTCTTATGAATTGAATTGTATCGATACTAAAACTAAAATTCACAAATTGTATGTTTTGCCAACTACTCAAGGTACTGGTTTGGGTAAAAAATTTGTAGAATATATTAAATTAGAGTCACAAAAAAATAATAATACAGGAGTTTTTTTAAACGTAAATCGATTTAATACTGCTGTAGAATTTTATAAAAAACAAAATTTTATAATTTCCGAAACTGTAAATATTGAAATTGGAAATGGCTTTTTAATGGAAGATTATGTGATGGAACTTTTGTTTTGAGTTTTTTTTGTATTAATCTGAAATAATTAGGTTTTAATTGAGGTTGTGCAACGTCTACCGCTGTTAGTGGCTGGTTTATTAATAAGTTTCAATTTCTATTTTTTCTTTTACTTTAATAAGGTTTTTATCATTTGTTATTTTATATAGATAATTTCTAAATTCATTCCATATACCTGCGGGATAGAAATAAATTATTGGCTTTCTTTTTTTATTAGAATATAAAATTAAACTTATTTGAGAACCTTCTCTTAGAATAAATGTATTTGGCTCTCTAAAAGGTTCTTCTATTCCTGGTTGTTTCAGATTTATAATCTTTTACAATACCTCTGTAAAATTACTCTTCGCATTTCGTTGATGAGTAGTATGTTTTTTTGGAATTGGGTTTCTTGTAGTTCCAGCAACCTCAGCGCTTGGATTTGGTTTTTGTGTTGCTCGTCTTCCCGAAGAAATTCAGTGACTTTTGAAATGAATTCTTTTTTGAATTCTTTGATTCTTAAAAATGGAATGACCGAACCACAAAGGGATTGGTGCCAGAAGTGTGATTTCCAAAGGCTGTAAGCGAGCCAGTAAATTGTTTCGGCTTCTGCAGGGTTGGCGAAGTTTATTACAAAACTGTTCGTAAATGGCTCTTTTTGTGGCTTCCCGCTGTTCATTCCTTTGTTAAGAATGAAGATCTGATTTCCATTATAGCTTTTTCTGGGCTGGTGGGTTTTGATAATTAGGCTTGGCATTTAGATTTTTTTTGTGGAGTTAATTGAAATATTCTACACTCATCAGGCGCAAAAAAAGCCCGAAATTTCTAGTTTCGTTGAGGTTGTTTAGGAGGTTTTTAGCCTCTTCTAAAGGCATTTGGAACTGGTAGAGGAATGTATCGCCGCCTTTTATGAGTTTGTCCTTCTGGATGCTATATACATAGTCACAAACGTAATCTCCGC
>JACMPO010000014.1 GCA_014377455.1 Flavobacterium sp. | reverse complement strand
TTTGGAGGTGTACAACATACGTGTCCTTGAATTTCAAATTCTAAATTTTTAAATCGCAAACATAGTAACGCCACTTTATCGAGTTCCACTTTTGCTTTATTCATTAGATGGCTACTTCCTTTGTCAAATAAAATATTTTCTAAGTAAATGTGATCTCCTACAATATGATTTTTCTGAATCATATTATAAAATCCCGGAAGTTGCAGTTTTGGTAACTCTTTTAAGTTTAAAACTACATCAACGCGCCGATTTTTAGATCGTTTTTCGGGCAAATTTGCAACTATATCATCATCAATAAGTATGCGTCCTTTGCCTTCTATAGTAACAATAATTTTACTTTTTATGCCACTTTCTACCAGTTTGTTTTGAATGGTGCTAGCTCTGTTTGTAGACAATTTAAAATTGTAAGCATCTTTACCAATATCATCTGTATATCCAAATATCTGTATGGATTCTATTCGAGTTGAATCGGTATTTTTTATAAAATCAATAATTTCTTTACTTTGTTTGTCATCTAATGAAAATTTATCGAACTCAAAATATGCCGAGTGCACCGCTTCTTCCTGAGCATGAATAAATCCGCAGAAAAACAATGTAAAAAGTGTGAAATAGCGCAACATGATTATTGTAAAATTTTATTATACTCTGCCGTATTCGCTAAAATTGTTTTTGCCTTTTCAATCTCAAGATTGTTTTTAATATAATACTGATACAAGCCTTCTTTATATTGGTATCTTTTTATAATTTCTTCCAGCAGTAATTTTTTTATTTCTTTTTGATTTTTATCTAGTAGCACTTCTTCACTTTTTTGAATGGCTACAAACAAGGCGTCATATTGCGTTTGAATGGCCTCATTAATTTTTTCTTTTTTTGCTTTTTCGAGTGTGTTTTTTAATGCAAGTTCTGTTTCCGTATCAAAGTTTATTTTTTCTTTTTTCAAGAAAGCTTTAAAATCAGCGTAGTCGGCGTCGCTTATTGTTGGAATTTTGTCATTCAAAGACGGATTTTTATAATAGTAATACGTTACATAATTAAATATTCCATCATTTTTTTGAAGGAAATCAGCTATCGTACTTAATTTTGAATCGGCTAGCTCAATATCGGGCTGGATTCCTCCACCATCATAAACCGTTCTACCTTTTTTAGTTTTGAAGGCATTATATTTAGACGCATCTGTTCTAACGGCCTTTCCATCTTTATCTTTGTGCCAATAGTCTAAAGCTTGAATACATCTTCCTGATGGTGTAAAATATCTCGATATGGTTACTTTAACCTGTGTTCCATAAGTCATATCAATAGGTCTTTGAACCAATCCTTTTCCGAAACTTCTGCAACCTATTATCACAGCTCTATCAAGATCTTGTAAAGCTCCAGATACTATTTCAGATGCCGATGCACTTTTCCCATCTACAATTATAGCTAGCGGAATATCTAAATCTACTGGTTCTCTATTCGTTTTATACGTGGTATTGTACTTTTCGTTTTTCGATTTTGTAGTCACAATAGTTTCGCCTTTAGGCACAAATAAATTGCAAACATTTACGGCTTCATTTAATAATCCTCCTGGATTCCCTCTCAAATCTAGAATTATTTTATCAGCTCCAGATGCTTTAAGTTTTTCTAAGGCTTCCTTAGTTTCTTTAGTAGTTTTTGCATTAAAAGCTGTTAAAACTATGTATCCCGTTTTATCATCTATTTTAGAAAAAAACGGCACTGCTTTAACTTCAACTTCATCGAGAATTAATTGTGTAGTTAGCGTTTTCCCCTGACGAATATATTTTATGTCAACTTTGGTATTTTTAGCACCTTTTAAAAGTTGCGATGCATCTTCTTTATAATCGGCTAGCAAGACATCGCCTATTTGTATAATTTCGTCACCAGCTTTAAGTCCAGCTTTGTCAGCAGGGTAATTTTTGTAAGGTTCTTTAATAATTACTCTATCGTCTTTTCGAGTTATCATGGCGCCTATTCCGGTATATTCGCCAGTGTTATTGATTTTGAATTTTACAACATCTTGCTCGTTAAAATAGTTTGTGTACGGATCTAATTCTGCCAGCATACTTTTTATTGCCGTGTTCATTAATTCTGCCGGATTTATTTCGTCTACGTAATTTTGATTAACGGTTTTAAAAAGGGTGGTAAAAATTTCGATTTGTTTAGCGATTTCAAAAAAATCATCTTTAAAACTTGAAAAAACAAGCAGCATACCCGATGCTACTACTGGAATGATATATCTTTTTTTAAAATATTTGAACATAGTAACGGTGTCTTTTTATTATTGTAGGTTTATTATAGTATTAAATTTTAACTTGTAATCCTGTCTTAAAATTACTCCTTTTTAATTTCAGATTCTGAAACTGCGATTACCCATTTCTCAAATAATTGTATGGTTTTTTCATTAATTTCAGAATAATTTAATCGGTCACTGGTTTGATAAAAAAACATAAGAGCATAACTTTTGCTCATATTATGAATTATTATTTGCTTATTTAATCGGTAGCATTCTCGTAAAACGCGTTTAAAATAATTTCGATCAACGGCGTTTTTAAAATGTTTTTTGGAGACTGATACTCCAAATTCTATTTTTTTATTTTCAGATTCTATTTCGATGTACACCAATCGTAACGGATATTTAGCTACCGATTTTCCTTTAGTAAAAAGTAAATCTATAGTTTTTCGACTTTTTAATTTGTCTTTTTTTGGATATTTAAAATCCATACTGAAATTTAGTTATAAATATTGTAAACAAACTTCACATCAGAATAGTTGATGTAGAATTGCATTCGGTTTGCTTCTTTTTTGCGAGTAATTACAAATATTTTACATTTAGATCCATTATTGTCAATGCAGTCAAACGGAATAATTTTATCGGTATCAGTTTCCGTTTTATCACCATAAGATTTTATGGTAAAAACTTGAATTTCGGGCGAGTTGACCACAATTCTATTCTTCTTGCCATCTATTGTAATTAAAATTTCAGCTTTTACAAAGTCAGACCATTTGGTCCAGTTGTTTTTATCTGTTCTTTCAGTAAAACTTACGCTACTTGTTTTGATACTTATGGGTTGCGCCTGCAAACTGGAGACAAAACCAATAAAAACGAAAAATACAAAAACTAGATTCTTTTTCATACAAAAGCGATTAATATTTTGTAAATCTACAAATTCTATTCCAAAATAAAACTTCAAATTTTTCATACTTAGGGTTAAATATAAAAAAAACCACCTCAGTTATGAAATGGTTCATTTTCAATTATTCAAATACTAATTAAGCAGTAGGTGGGGTTGTGCCACCGCCGCCTTTTCCGCCAGACGAATGCAACTTCGTCAACAATTTAGAAATAGTATATTCATCCGCTTTTACTTCACCTTCATAAGTCGTTGCCCCTATACCGCACACATCAGTAATAAATTCATACAATGCCTTATAACTTCCATGATTGTCATCGGTCAACTCTTTTCTGTTTTTCATAATCTTATTTTGCTCATTGCTCAAAGTAGTTATGGTATCAAAATTTTCAGATAAAAAAGCAGGAAAAGCAACTTTCATTCCTTTAGTAGTTAATAAAGCAGTGTTGTCAGCAACAATTTGCGATACCGATTTAATGTTTACCAAAGCACCTTCCATGTTTCTCCTTGTAATATTTTTCAACAAAACAGAAACAATTTTAGTGTCCAGTCTCGATTTCTCAATTACTTTCTGAAACAATTTCAAATCTTTTTTCATGGCATCGCCTGCCAGATACAACTTTCCTGTAACGGTCTTTTGGGTGGTCGACATACTGTCAGATTGTTCTATATTACGAACTTCATCAGTCATTACTTTAAACGCATCCAAATAGGCAGTGGTTAAAGTGGTGTTTTCTGCCTCTAGCTCAACCTGATCTCTTTTAAAACTATCCCAGACATCATCTGCCATTGGTACCATTTCTTCATTTTTAATTCTACTCATACTTAGGTTTTTTTTTGATTAATATTCTGTACTTATTCTACTTAACGTTATACTTGCACTACTGTACCTTGTTCTAGCTCTACTGTACCTTGTACTAGCTCTACTGTACCTTGTACTTGTTCTACTATACCTTGTACTTGCTCTACTGTACCTTGTACTTGCTCTACTGTACCTTGTACTTGTTCTACTGTACCTTGTACTTGTTCTACTGTATCTTGTACTTACGCTACTGTACATTGTACTTGACCTACTTCATCTTGTACTTGTTCTACTGTACCTTGTACTTAACATACATAATGTGAATAACAAAAATAATAAAAAATTTGAAATGTAGTTTAGTAACAAACAAAAAAAATCCAAATCGAAAGATTTGGATTTTTAAACAATTAAAAAAGTTTGGTTTTAGTTTTTTAGTAATTTTTGAGAATAGTTTAAGTTATCTCCGTTTATTTTAAGAATATAAACACCCGTTTGAAAAGCACTAATATCAATAGTTTTATCTTCATTAAAGTCAACGTTTTTATCACTATATATAACTCTTCCATTTATATCTAGTACTTGCATGGTTACTTGACCAATAAATTTACTAATATGAATGTTATACAAACCATTTGATGGGTTAGGATAAACTTTAAATAGTTCCTGATTTTCAAAATAGTTTGCAGTCAAGGTACAGTTTGGTCCTGCTGCTGGTTGTGTAAAATCTTCAATCTCATCTACTGAGGAGTCTCTACTACCTGAATCTGCGTTTACTCCTAAACCTCTTCTGGCAAAAACTTGCCAAATCATACAATAATCTTGTCCGCCAGTAGTAGCTTGATCCGTTGCTATAATAGCGTCTCTAGCTTCTACAAATGTTGGGCTACATGGCTGTAATTTTATTGCATCTAATACTAAACGCATCACTTTATTGTTTCCACCAGTACCGTTATATTTATTGTCATCGTAACCATATTTTGCAACATACGCCCAAGTTAAATCCCACAGCATTGTTGTCCAAACCTCTCCTACATTGTGAACTTCTGTGGATACACCACCATTTGCATCTGTAACTTGATTTAAATTTACAGTATTAAAAGTTTCTGGATTGATACTCATATCAGTCGAGTAAGGGTAATTTCTAATCCCATTTCCTGTTGTAGGATCGCCAAATACAAAAGTACCTATACCTCGAGGCGTTGAACCAATATCACCAGGTTTCATTTGCAACTCAAGCGCAAACCAGTCAGACCAGCCTTCACCCATTTGCTCCTCGTTTTGTAAACAGCTCGAATTATTTCTTCCACCTGCTAATCTAATAGAAATTCCGTGACCAAACTCGTGTGCAATTACTCCGTTATCAAAATCACCATCAGAGTTTACAAATGGAGTATAACCGGCAGGAAGCTGCAGTTTTACGGTTACAGGACCCGATGCTAATTGATTTGTCAATAAATCGCCTACAATTTTTGAAACTCCAATAGCAGGAATTGTTATACTAGCATCGGCACCAGACATACCTAATGCCACATCAGCCGGATTGCCATTTCCATCTAAAACATCTATATTATTGTAAACTATTACTGCAATGGCACCAGCTAATTGCGCATTTTTAACTTTTACTGTAAAATTACAGGGAGTTCCTCCTGAAGCTGTCGCTAACGATCTTCTTATCAAAACAATTTTACCATTAATTGCTGCGGCATTAACTGCTGCACCACAAGCATCAGCGTTGTCTGAACTTCCTGGATCTGGAGTACCATCATCATATAAAACCAAATCAGATTGTAAAAATGCTGGTGCTATTGGCAAATCAACATGACCAGGACTAAATCCGTTTTGTCTTGAAATGTAGTTTCCAATAATTGATGTAGGAGCAGTTACAAAAAGTGGTTTGTTCCTTGGGGCTACATTCCATAAGTACATTTGCATTCTACCCTTTTGGCCGTCAACAGGAGCTGAAAAATTTGCGTTATTTAAAGTAGGTGTTGCGGCTGATGAACCATCTTGCGCATCGGCATAAACATAATCGGCAGCAGTTGCCCCAGGTGTATAATTTGTCTGTTGGTAATTTCCATTAATTTCATTAAATCCATATTGATAAAACAAGTCATGCACCACATTGTTCATGTAAAACAAATTTGTAGTTGCAGCATCGATGTAAGTGTTTGCAACAGCTCCTGTTCCTGGATAAGCATAATCAAACGTTAAACTTGCGCTTGTAGGACTATATCCTGTAGCAGTCGAAGTAGTAGATGCAGAAGTTGGGTTTGTATTACCATAATCAGATCTTGCCCAAACGTTATTTCCTCGAAGGTAATTGTATTTAAAACTTGCATTTGTTCCCGTCAAAGTATTGGTATCATGCCATCCTTTTGGCGAAGCAAGTACATTTTCTGGGTTAACTATCAAATCTCTTGAGTGATGATTTGGACTTTCATAATTAAAAGGAATTACTCTGTAGGATCCGCCTTGAATTTGTGCAGGTAACGATGCTGTTTCATCTTTAAACAAAGATTTTGAACTGTAAAAACTATTTAAATTTGTTTCTTGATTATTGTTTTTACTTTCAAAATCACAAGATATAACCATATCTTTTTTTGATAATAGTTCACCATTTACGGCATCAATACTAATGTCCCATAAATGTTTAAAATCTTGAGTATAAAGAGTATAGTTCCACGATAACAGTAATTTATCTTTTTTTACAAAGTATTCAAGCTTTGCAAAAATAGGATCTTCAGACAAAGCACCATTTGATATTTTAAATTTTGTAGTACTTATTGTTTCTAAAATTTGATTGGTAGTACCAACTTCATTTAATGCTACCAATCCTTTTTGTAAGCCACCTAAAACTGATAAAGATGGAGTTGTAGTATTTACTTTTTGAATCACATTTGAAATAAATCCATTTTGAATATTGATAATTTCATCATTTTTTATCCAAACATTTGATAGCGCATTGTGAATTTCGATTCCCTGATATTGTTGTTTAATCCAATAGGTATCAATTTTTGTAGATTCTGAGTTTCCAGTGCTTTCAACAAACCAATTGTTAATATCTTGATTAGATAAATTGAGACGAACTGAATTTTGATTTAAATAATTTTGAATTTTAGCTTTATTATCTTGAGAAAATCCCAATAACGAAAGCAAAATTACAACTAGAAGGGTAATTTTTTTCATGGTTAATTATAATGGTTAATAAAATATTGAAACAAACTTAATTTATTTAGGAGATAAAAACAATTATTTAATCTGAATATCAAAAATTTAACGTTTTAAGCAGTAATTATTTGATTGTATAAAACCGCCTTACTATCGGTTAACATGGATACAAAATGACAAATTAAAAGTAATCGTTCATACAAACTTTCTTTTTCAAGATTATTTTTTTCGGGCAAAATTTTTAAAAGTAATTTGTCATAGTTAGTGGCTTTCCCAGAATCATTATTTAAGTATGCTGTTATAAATTTATCCAACAAATTATTTATTATTTGATATCCAGAAAGCTCTTTTTCAATGACTTCACGACTTTGATAAACATTTTTCACACTAATTTTTATGATATCGTCAATTTGTGCTTTATACTTACTTTTATCAAGTAGAGCAAAAGGAAATTTACCATTTAAGATTGCTTCTTCGTTTTCAAGAAAAATCCGTACCGCATCTTGAATTAAATTACCGATAGCCAAAGCTCTTAAATAACTAATTCTATCTTCTTTTGTGGTCAGCAAATTATATTTTGAAGTATCAATAGAATCTTTGACTAGTTTTATTAAATATTCTAGCGCAAAATCTTCTGAAACCAATCCTAAATTTATACCGTCTTCAAAATCGATAATGGTATAACAAATATCGTCTGCAGCTTCAACCAAGTAAGTAAGAGGATGCCTTTCATATCCAATATCATTTCCAGTTTTATTTGATATTAATCCTAATTCTTGAGCAACTTCTTGAAAAAACTCTTTGTCAGATTGAAAAAAGCCATACTTTTTATCGGCAATATTTGATGTAGGTTTTTTGGGTAAACTTTCTTTAGGATATTTCATAAAAGCACCTAAAACGGCATAAGTCATTCTGATACCGCCTTGAACACCAGGTCGTGAACTTGTCAAAACCGAAAATCCATTAGCGTTTCCTTCAAAATCAATTAAATCTTGCCATTCTTTTTCAGACAATTGATTTTGATATTTTTTTCCATTACCAATAGAAAAATATTCACCAATTGCTTTTTCGCCTGAATGTCCAAATGGAGGATTGCCAATATCGTGTGCTAAAGCTGCTGCGGCAACAATAGCTCCAAAATCGTTAGCCTGAAAGCCATGAATTTCTTTTAGATAGGGATGTTTTTCTATAATTTTTTTACCAACCAATCGCCCAATTGATCTCCCAACAACCGATACTTCTAAACTGTGCGTCAGTCGTGTATGAACAAAATCGGTTTTTGACATCGGAATAACCTGCGTTTTATCTTGCAAACTCCTAAAAGCTGCCGAAAAAATAATGCGATCAAAATCTACTTCAAATCCAAGTCTCGATTCATCTTGTTCTATACGAAGTCGTTTGCTCTTGTCGCCTTGACGTTTTAATGATAAAAGTTGTTCCCAGTGCATATTTTAGTAATCAGTTTACAGTTTAAGTTAGCAGTTTTGAAATTATTCTTTATCATTCGCCAAAAAGAAATTCCTAGATTTTTTTGGATATTTATTATAACTCCTATCACTTGGGTTTGCAATTACTGTTTTGATATTTATTTCATCTCCAAGTTTGAAACTCGACTCTGTGTATTGATAATCGAGTAAATATTCACCACAGAAATAATTTCCATCTTCATCTTTTTCGATTATTCCGGTATAAACTCCTTTTTGTTTTGACATGATTTTAGTATTTGTTTCAAAGATAATTAAAAATAGAAACAGCCATCTATTGACAGCTGTTTTAAATTTTAAATCTAATAATTAATGTTAACTCCCACACATTTCACATTCATCTGAACCTGCATTTTTAGCAAGCTCTATCATTGCTTTATATTCTGCTGCAGTCATTTCTGCAGGTTCGTTTAAAACTGCAATGGTTTCTAGTCGTTCCATTACGGGTTGCTCTTGAACTTTTACTTCAATAGGCTCTGCTTTTTTATCATTGTTCAATGTAAATTTTATGGCGTCAACTGCAGCTTTTGTTCTTAAATAATACATGCCAGTTTTTAAGCCGCTTTGCCAAGCATAAAAGTGCATCGAAGTTAGTTTTGCATAATTTGCATTTTGCATAAACAAGTTTAATGACTGCGATTGATCTATAAAATAGCCACGCTGACGCGACATATCAATAATATCTTTCATTGACATTTCCCAAACGGTTTTGTACAATTCTTTTAAATCCTGCGGGATATTCAAATCTTGAACCGATCCGTTATTGCGCATTAATTGTTGTTTCAAGTCTTCGTTCCACAAACGTCGTTCCACTAAGTCGTTAAGCAAATGTTTATTGACCACGATAAACTCACCAGATAAAACTCTTCTAGTGTAAATGTTTGAGGTGTAAGGTTCAAAAGCTTCGTTATTTCCTAAAATTTGAGATGTTGAAGCAGTTGGCATTGGCGCTACTAAAAGCGAATTTCGAACGCCATGTTCCACAACTTCTTTTCTTAAACTTGCCCAATCCCATCTTCCCGAAAGTTCTTCATCTTTAATATTCCAAAGATTGAATTGAAATTGTCCTTCCGATATTGGCGAACCTTTAAAAGTAGAATATGGTCCTTCTTCTTTAGCCATTTCCATAGATGCGGTTACAGCTGCAAAATATAAAGTCTCAAAAATTTCCTGATTTAATGCCTTTGCTTCATCACTTGTAAAAGGCATTCTCAACATGATAAAAGCATCAGCTAAACCTTGAACGCCAAGTCCTACAGGACGATGACGCAAATTGGAATTCTCAGCTTCAATTACCGGGTAGTAATTTCTATCGATAACTTTATTTAAGTTTCGGGTTACCCTTTTAGTAACATTATACAACAAATCATGATTAAACTTTCCATTTTCTACAAACATTGGAAGTGAAATGGAAGCTAAATTACAAACTGCAATTTCATCCTTAGAAGTGTATTCCATTATTTCGGTACATAAATTTGAAGACCGAATTGTTCCCAAATTTTTCTGATTTGATTTTCTGTTTGCTGCATCTTTATAAAGCATGTAAGGAGTTCCAGTTTCTATTTGCGATTCCAGAATTTTTTCCCACAATTCATGTGCTTTTATTGTTTTTCGTCCTTTTCCAGCTTTTTCATAATCGGTATACATTTTTTCAAATTCTTCACCGTACACATCATATAATCCGGGACATTCGTTAGGACACATTAAGGTCCAATATGAATCTTCTTGAACCCTTTTCATGAACAAATCTGAAGTCCACATCGCAAAAAACAAATCTCTTGCACGCATTTCTTCTTTTCCTGTATTCTTTTTCAAATCTAAAAATTCAAAAATATCAGCATGCCAAGTTTCAATATAAATTGCAAAACTTCCTTTTCGCTTTCCACCACCTTGATCTACATATCTGGCAGTATCATTAAAAACCCTAAGCATTGGTACAATTCCGTTGCTCGTCCCATTAGTTCCCCGAATGTAACTTCCCGTTGCTCTAACATTATGAATCGAAAGTCCAATTCCTCCAGCCGATTGCGAAATTTTTGCAGTTTGTTTTAACGTATCATAAATTCCATCGATGCTATCGTCTTGCATTGCTAATAAAAAACAGGACGACATTTGTGGTTTTGGAGTTCCTGCATTAAATAATGTTGGCGTAGCGTGAGTAAAGAATTTTTTCGACATTAAATCATAGGTCTCGATAACCGATTTCAAATCGTCTAAATGAATTCCAACCGAAACACGCATCAACATTTGTTGTGGACGTTCTGCAATTTTACCATTTACTTTTAATAAATAGGAACGTTCCAGAGTTTTGAAACCAAAATAATCGTAATTAAAATCTCGGTTGTATATAATGTGCGAATCTAAAAATTCAGCATTCTCCATAATTACCTTATGTACTTCTTCTGATAAAAGTGGTGCTTTCTGACCATTTCTCGGATTTACATAATGATACATATCGTTCATAGTTTCAGAAAACGATTTTTTAGTATTGGAATGCAAATTAGAAATTGCAATTCGAGCCGCAAGTTGCGCATAATCTGGGTGAGCAATAGTCATTGATGCCGCAGTTTCGGCAGCCAAGTTATCAAGTTCAGATGTAGTAACTCCGTCGTAAAGTCCTTCAATCACACGCATAGCAACTTTTACAGCATCGACTAAATCGTTCAAACCATAACACAATTTTTTTATTCTGTCGGTGATTTTGTCGAACATTACAGGCTCTTTGTGCCCATCTCTTTTAATAACGTACATAAGTTTTGTGTTTTTAGTGAAACTGTAAATCCCTTCGCAATTTCGGGTTATTTGTTCATGCTGAATACATTTCAGCATCTCATTTTTCTGAATTTATTTCAGTTTTATTTGGAGCTATTTCCAGCTTTCCGTTTCAATCTCGCTAAAAAAGCGAGGATTTTCACTGCAATCTGGGCTAAATCACCATAATGGGTTGAGCATTTCTGTAATCTTGGTTTTTAATTTTTAGGTTTCGCAAAGAAAAAAGTCATTGAAATTTTATATATAAATCGTAAATTTTCACGTCTTAGCATCTTGGCGAGAAATCTTATATAAACTTTTCTTAATTTTATCAAATACTTCTAAAACTCCGCATCAAAAGTAATTTTCTGTGCTTCAGTGTCTGTATTCATAACACCTGCTTTTTGATATTCAGCTACTTTTTTCTCAAAGAAGTTGGTTTTCCCCTGTAGCGAAATCATATCCATAAAATCAAATGGATTTGAAGTGTTGTATTCTCGATCACAACCTAATTCGACTAAAAGTCTGTCGGCAACAAACTCTAAATACTGCGTCATTAGTGTAGCGTTCATTCCTATTAAACTTACCGGCAACGATTCTGTAATAAATTCACGTTCAATTTTTAACGCGTCAACAATAATTTCTCTAATTCTGGATTTAGGTACTTTATTTACTAAATGGTGGTTGTGTAAATGAACAGCAAAATCGCAATGAACGCCTTCATCTCTCGAAATTAATTCGTTTGAAAAAGTCAAGCCGGGCATCAAGCCGCGTTTTTTTAACCAATAAATAGAGCAAAATGCACCCGAAAAGAAAATCCCTTCAACAGCTGCAAAAGCGATTAAACGTTCAGCAAAAGAATCTGACTCAATCCATTTTAAAGCCCAATCGGCTTTTTTCTTAATAGCAGGAAAAACTTCAAGTGCGTTAAATAGTTCGTCCTTTTCTTTCTCGTCTTTAACATAAGTGTCAATTAATAAGGAATATGTTTCACTATGAATGTTTTCCATCATGATCTGAAAACCATAGAAAAATTTTGCTTCCGCATATTGAACTTCATTTACAAAATTTTCTGCCAAATTTTCATTTACAATTCCGTCTGAAGCTGCAAAAAAGGCCAATATGTGTTTAATGAAGTATTTTTCATCATTTGACAATTTATTATTCCAATCAGATAAATCTTGCGATAAATCAATTTCTTCTGCAGTCCAGAAACTAGCCTCCATTTTTTTGTACCATTCCCAAATATCGTGGTGTTTTATAGGGAAAATCACAAATCGATTTTTATTTTCTTGTAGTATTGTTTCGACGAAGTTCATTTGTAAAATTTTAAGGAATTTTTAACCTTTTTGGTCAGTTACAAAGATTGTTTATTTTCATCAAAAATGAAAGCCAAACTTATTCACAATCGGATTTAGTTTTTAACAATACGTAAGAATAGTCTCAATTTACGATTTTTTGTATCTTATTGTTTAACAAATGTTTAGCTAATTAAAAAAATCAAAAAACCCCTAGAAATAAGGCTTTTGAAGTTATTTTTGAGAAGTTTTCGTAAAGTTTTCGCAAGTGATTTTTTTTAAAAACAGTCAACAAAAAAACGCAACTTTCATTAAAGAAAATTGCGTTTTAAACTTGTGAAGAAATATACTTTGAATTATAAATTTTTAGAGCTTATGACAACTAAATTCCTTTATAAAATTTGTAAAATAAAGCTAATTCTACTTTTTAGTTTGCATCTCTATCTACATAAGTTTTGTTACCGTTTTTATTGATGTAATATTTTCCACCTCTAGCACCAGTAAAAACTTTATGCCCATTGTATTCGCCAGTTACTTTATCAGCAATTTTTGGAGCCTTTTCGTTTGTTTCTCTTTCTACTTTTTTGGCAGTTGCTTTAACTGCTTTTGTTGCTTTTGTAGTCGTTTCTTTTACTTCAGCTTTAGTTTCTTTAACGCTGTTTTTGAAACGTTTGTCAAGAGTGCCATCTTTTTTATACTTTGACGCTTTTTGTTCAACTTTTTCTGATGTGTTTTCAACTGCAGCTTTTACAGATTTCCCAGCTTTAACGGTAGCTCTTTCAGCTTTTTTCTCAGTTTTAACTGCAGCAGCTTCAGTTTTTTTAGCTGCTTTAACTACAGCTTTCTCAGCTTTTTTTTCAGTTTTAGCCGCTTCATTTCCTGTTTTTTTAGCCGATTTAACAACAGCTGTTTCCGCTTTTTTAGCAGTTTTAACTACTGCATTTCCTGCTTTCACAACCCCTTTTTTTGTTGCAGTAGCTGCTTTCTCAATTTTGGTTTTCGCTTTTTTTTCTTTTACTTCTTGAGCAAAAAATGTACTTGAAAATACAAATACTAAACATAATGCAAATAATTTTTTCATTTTGAATTGTTTTAAGTTGATTTTTAATTTAATAAAATTACTAAAAAATAGTTATTACAACAATCATTCCATTAAAATAATATTTAATCGAGATTCTACAAATTAGTTTAGCATAAAATTTCTGATAAAGAAAATATAAGAATTTTTAAATTTAAAAGTTTTAATTTCGATTAGAAAAAAGCTCTGAGTTGTACATTTCCAGTATGAATAGTTTGACTTGTGTCTGACTTTCGTCCTTGGTAATTAATATTGATGTCCAAATATTGTGTCAGATTTTTTTGTAATAGCAAACGCCACGTACTGTTTTTTCCTGCTTGTAAACCTTCCAACATTTGGAATGCTACTGGCGAAAGTTGATTGCCTAAAAAATCATTATTAATAAAGGAGTATTCACCATTAATTGTAAATTTTTGATTGCTGGAATACGTAAATGCCAAACCAAGTCGGTTTTGCACAAGTTTTTCCATACTATTTATGGTATTTTCTTTATTTTGAAAATCATAAAACAGTGCTAAACTGGTATTTTTTGTAAACAAATATGATACTTTAGGTTCTAAGGAATAGTTTTTCAATTCAAAATTGCGACTGGCATAATTATCGGAAATACTAGTTGATTTTGTAGAGGTTGCGTTAAAGTTAAACAACCACGTTTTTTGTAATAAATGTGTATATTGAATCTGGTTTGATCGAGAAGTATTTTCTTGTGAACCTATGGACAGCAAGTTTTTTACCTTACTATTTAGGAAAGAATACGTGACCGAGTGTTTCTGTTTACCTCGATTGTAAAACAAACTGTTTCGAAAATTAGTATTCAATCCCAGCAATCCATTCTCTGTTGTCGAAAACGGATTTAGATTGAAATTTTCACCGTTTCGTTGAATTTTTCTATCTAATGAAAAAGAAGTTTGATTATAAAAGTAGGATAAAATCTTTTTATAACCAGATTCATTTAACCATTTGGAAGGACTAATAGTTACCGATTCTGAAAATTTATTTTGATGTGTTTTTATAAAAATCTGATTGGGTAAAAAAACCCGAACATATTTTGCTTGATCTGGAAAAGGCGCAATTTCAAACTCTTGTAATTCCTGAATTCCGTTTCCATTATAATCGTTCCAGGTGTAAACTCCTTGGCCAGGATTTACTTGCAAATAGGTAAATTCTTGTTGCGCAATGGTTCCCGAGGCATTTTCGTAAGCCGTAGTAGTTTGGAGCAATTGTCCAAAAAAATTATCGTTGTACAGTATTCTGGAGTTTAATGATGGTGCTGTTGGTATGGTAACATCTGTAAAAGTTAGTCGGCGATAGTTTATAAAAACAGACAGATTAGTTTTTTGTGTTTGAATTAATTTAGACTTTATATAATAGGAGTTGGAAGAATTTACTCTTTTCAAAAAACCCGATTGCAAACTGTCGTTATTTCGGTGTAAAAATCCAATTTCGGCATACACTTTAGTGCTGTCACCTCTGCCTAAAAATGTCCCAAATTCTGAAAATCGTTGACTTAAATTGGATAGTTCGTTAGTAGCGTTATTTTTTTGCTGATTGTCTTCCAGTCGAAAACTGCCTCCAATCCAGTTTTTCTTAAAATGATATTTTGAAACAGTTTGATTTCTAACAAAAGAAGAATTTGAAACGGTTCCAGTGCTTTTTAAGAAGCTAGCATTTTGCTGTAAATTAAGATTTTTAGTTTTAAAATTTCCTTGAATTATATGTCTGATTCCCGAAAAATTATCTGAGAAATCCAGTTTTTCCAATTGATATTTGGCAAATCCATTTTGTTTAAAGTCAAAATTTAGTCCAGTAGTAAGCAAACTTTGAGTTCCTGAGGTAGTTGCTAAATTCCAATCGCGATTGAATTCAATTGTAAATAAACGTTCGATTGTTTTAAAACTATTTTGAATCAATTGATAATTTGCAATCGCATCAATTGTAAATTTTCGAGAAAATATTCTTTGTTTTCCGTTAATTTTTGTTGCAATTCCTTTATTGTTATTATCATCAAGTGATGAAAACAAGTTCAAATCGTTATTACTAACGCCTATTTCAAAATCGAAGTTTGTTTTATCAGATGGAATGTATTTTCCTAGAATTGTGGCTATTTGAATTTTTGTGGGCGCAATTAAACGTGATATGGGTTCATAATTTCCTTGTTTGATTCCAGCAACTGGAGCAACATATTGATAAATTTTTCCAACGGCATTGTTATTAATTAAAGTGTAGTTTCCCTGATTAGTTCCCACAAGCGAAAATTTTACATTATATAAAACATCCGTTGAAACGTTTGAATATTCAAAAACTTCCACGCCACCAACTGTTATTTTTTTGTAAAGAATTTTATTATCAGAATACGAATCGATGTAAGCAGAAGGCGCATTCATGAGCGAAATATCATCGCCTGCATTTTGAAGAATGGCAACTTGTTCCGTCGATAAATTTTGTTGTAATGGTTGATTTTTTACATCACTTTCCAAATATAAAAACCCGCCCAAACTCCATTTTTCAGCCTGATGTGTTGCGCCAGCATAAGTTACAAAACGAGTATAACTTCGGTCGGAATATTGATATTCAACCACAATTCTCATTTCGGAAGTGATTGGAAATAAAGAGGTAAACTTTATTTCACCAGCGTTATAATCTATAATGTAATCGCTATTTTCTCCTCTTTTTAATAAAATACCATTTGCATAAACTCGCTCTGAACCAGATATTACCAGTACATAGAGCTCACCATTATTTCCTCTTAACTTATACGGACCTTGATTTCCTTCTTGTCCTGTAAAATTACTTTTAGCATATTGTCCGCGAACTACAGCGCCAGATGCGAAGATATCAGTCTTGTTTTCTGGCGTTCCAAACGTAAAATGAGTGGACAATCCTTGTACTTTTTTATTAAAATTTAAAAATTGTGATTGTCTGTTTTCTAAAAACAAATCGCCGGCTCTTATACTCCATTTGTCAGAAAATAACTCGATAAAAATTTGATCAAACTCATCTAATTTTTGAGAATAGCCGCCATTCTGCAACGGAATATTGCTGTCTTGAATGGAAGCTCGAAGCGAAATTTTATTCGAAATTTTACCTGTAATTTGCAAATCGAGATTTGAATTTAAAGTAGAATTCTGATTGTTTCCCACCGTAATTCCTCGAGTTATACTTCCAGAAGTGTTTAATCCATCAAAGGGTTTAAAGGTTTTTATATTATCTCGTTTTACGCTATATAAATTTCCAGCTTCATTTGGAACAACGCGAGAATCGTCATAAATGGAGTAGGTTTTTGTTAAATAATCCGGAAATTTAAGATACCTGATGGATATAGAATCCTGCGAAACGTAGTTGTTTTTAAATATCAATTTGGCTTTTTGAAAATCAATTTTGTAAAACGAAGTATCAATTGGATTTCCTTGTTTATCATTAATTTTGAAAAATGAACGGTTGATACTCACATTATCTATGGCGATAGTATCTCGCGAAAACGGTATTTTTTTGTTTTTATATGGCGTTTCTATTTCTTGGGCAACCATGCCAGAGAAACAAAAAAGTATGATCCATAAAAAACTTTTTTTCAACATATTTAGATAACGTCAGAATAGTCAAAAGTAGGTTATATTATCAAATTTTTAGTTTAGAAATGGCAATATATATTTAAAAGTAAAGGAATCTCGATCACTGTACGAGATTCCTTTAAGATAATTTAAAACAGAAAAATTAATTAACTGCAAGTGCAATAAACTTACAATTTCAAGGTCATTCCAACTAAAAAGTTAGTGCCTGCTTGAGGATAATAATACGGATAAATGTCATACATGTATCCATTAGAAACATATTTTTTATTCAGAAAATTGTTTGCAATTCCGGAAAAAACTATCGATTTGAAAATAGATTTTGGTTTTATTTCGTACGACAAATTAAAATCGTTCACAAAATAATCTGCCAATTTTGCATTTTCAGATTCAATATTGTTTAAATACTGACTTCCAACAAATTTTGATAAAACGGATAGTTGCAAACTTTTTAATGGTTGATAAGTCAAAATATTTCCTGCGATATAACTTGGAGAATAAGCAATATCTTTAGTTCCATAATTTTCGCCGGTTACTTCTAAGTTTACATTTTTGTTTTGGCTAACAGTAAAGTTTGGGCGAATGGTAAGGTGTTTTGAAACTGTAATTAGAGCATCAATTTCCAATCCAAGTCGGTAACTTTTCTCGCTGTTTGATCGAATAGGATTTCCAACATTGTCGAGATTTCCAGTCAAAATGAGTTGATTTTTATAATTCATTAAATACACATTAGTATTCAATTTTACTTTTTCAGTTACTAATCGCCAGCCCAATTCATAATCATCTAGCTTTTCAGGCTTTGGGCTTCCACTTTCATAATCGGTTCTGTTTGGTTCTCTGTTAGCCTTTGCATACGAAAAATACAAACTATTATTTTGGTTTACGGTATAATTTAAACCTGCCTTTGGATTTAAAAAATTAAAAGTGTCATTTACCAAGTTTGCTTGAACTCCGTTTGCTTTATAATTTACATTTCGATATTGCAAATCGGCATAAAGACTGATTTTTTTCGATATTTGATAGTTTATTTTGGCAAAAAAGTTAGCATCAAATTTATTTCCGTAATTATCATAATAATGATCGCCAAGTTCACTTAAACCAGTGTTTCGAGCCCAAATTACTTTACCATAATGCAATCCTTTATATTCATTTATGCCTCCACCAAGAATGAAATCTGTTTTCTCATTTTTATAATTTGCCGAAAATGTGGTGCCATAAAAATCGTTATCCAACCATTTTTGATTAATCAAATCAGTTATATAAGACGTTTCAAAAGATGATAAACCATAGTCGAAGGAATTTCCACCTTGGATGTAATTTTCATAATATCCTTTTCCATTAGTGTAATGCAATGCCACATTTGTATTCCAATGCGAACTTATTTTTTCGTTCCAATGCAATTGATAATGATCTTGCTGATAATTATCAGTTTGATTCTCATAAAAGCGCGTGTTGCCAAATGCATCTGTAAAAATTCCTGCACCGTTATAAGTTCGATCGTTATTTAAAGTTTCGCCATCAATTCCATACCACGATTGATATGTTTTTTCAGTACCGCCAAAAACTAATGCTTTAATCAAAGTGGTTTTGCCTACATAAGTCCCTTGTAAAAAATACGATTTCAAGTTTGATGCGCCACGATTTACATATCCGTCAGATGCAATTTTTGACAATCTTCCGGCTAGTTCAAAATGGTCGTTAAGTAAACCAGTACTAAACTTTACGGTACTTTTTTTAGTATTAAAACTCCCGTACGAATTTGAAATTTCGCCATTACTATTTTTTGCATACGCATCAGTAAGCATGTTGAGGCTTGCGCCAAATGCTCCAGCACCATTAGTAGAAGTCCCAACGCCACGTTGCAGTTGTAAACTTTCGAGCGATGAAGCAAAATCGGGTAAATCTACAAAGTAAGTCCCACTTCCTTCGGCATCATTATAGGGAATTCCATTTATGGTTACGTTTACTCGAGTTGCATCGCTACCTCGAACTCGAATTCCGGTATATCCTACGCCATTTCCTGCATCTGAAGTGGTAACTACTGACGGTAAAAAGTTCATTAAAATTGGAATATCCTGACCAAGATTTCTAAATTTAATTTCCCTTTTGTCTAAATTACTAAAAGAAACAGGTGTTTTTTTAGTTACTCGAACTGCTGACACTAAAACTTCATCCAGCTGATTAACTGCTGTTGAATCTTTTTGTTGCGCAAACGAACTAACTGAAAAGATTGAAATTGATACTGCAAAAAGAAAATTAAAAATCTTACTTTTCGAAAAATGTTGCGTCTTACGGCTTTGAGTTTTTGCGCTTTTGCGACTTAAATTTAAGAAAATCATCTGTAAAAAAGTTTACAAATAAAAAGAGGTAATTATTTTTTGTTAAAAAATAAAAATTGGTTGTTGCAATGACAATAGTTTAGTGTGCACCCTATTTCTTGTCATTTTATTTCCCTTAACAACATTACTTGTTCAGGTTCATTGGGTATAATCTCAGCCAAATTTGAAATTTATTTCAGAATCGAGCACCCCTTTTGAGACATTGCAAATGTATAGATAATATTTGAAATCCAAAATTTTGTTTGCGATTTAGGATATGTTTA
>JACMPO010000133.1 GCA_014377455.1 Flavobacterium sp. | reverse complement strand
TTAATCGTTATATTACTATTTATCATTATTAGACAAAAGTACAAACAAAAAGAAGCAAAGTTGATTCAAGGACAGCAAAGAGCCAACGAAGAAACATATCAATTAATGCTCAACCAACAAGCCTTGCAGGAAGAAGCCAAAACAATCGAGAAAAAACGAATTGCTTTAGAACTTCATGATAACATATTGAATAAATTGGCAAGCATCCGATTTAATTTGTATTCGCTTTCTCAAAAAAATGATGCTAAAACCATTCAAAATGCGCTGACTCATGTTGATAAAATTAAGGGTGTTGAAGACGAAATTAGAACCATAACACACGATTTTTCTAACGATATTTTTGCAGCAACTTATAGTTTTAAAATTATTTTAGAACAACTTATTGCAGAACAAAACAAACTCTATCCAAAAACAAAATACCATTTAGAACTAGAAGAAGGCATTAATTGGGACACAATTTCAAGTAAAATAAAAATGAATTTGTACCGAATTATTCAAGAAGCACTCTATAACATCCACAAACATGCTAAGGCAACTAAAGCAGTAGTAGCTCTTATTCAGGACGAAAATAATATATGCATGTCTATTCAAGACAACGGTATTGGGTTTGATGTTTCCAAAATAAAAGAGGGCATTGGTATTAAAAACATCAAACTGCGCATAAGCCAACTTTCTGGAAAAATCACAATAAATTCCTCTACAAAATATGGTACCGCTATCAACGTTGCTGTTCCTATAGTAACAATCAGTCAATAACCCACAAAAAAAACAAGCCTGAAAATTATTTTCAGGCTTGCTTACTTTTATAACATTATTTTAAATTATCCAACTACGCTGGTAGTCACAATATCACTCCATTGCCCTACTTTGGCGTCGTTAAGCAAATAAATAGCGCGATAACGCCACAGAGCACTTTCGCCTTGGGCAGGCATTGGCGAAGGATCAATAAAATTAGGATGCAAGTCTTTGTCTAATGTTATAAAGCCAGCACCATTGTCTTTTTCGATTAAAATGCCGTCAAACTTGCCTTTTTTCCACTGCAAGTTTACTCTTCCGCCTGTAAACACTACTTTTAAAGTTGGTTTAGCATTGTTAACATCCAGTTGTTGGTTGGTCGTCATTTCTATGCCCAAGTCTTGCCCTATGGCAGTTGTATATCTTGGGTGTGCTTTAATGCGGTTTACCATAGTAGTAAAACGTACAAGTACTCCCGGCGCTACCTCCTCGGGAGCCTGATCCAACGCTGGTGCAGTTGGAGCCGAATTTGAAGTTACATTCGCCTCTCCATCTTTTAAAATGTTTTTAAACGAAGTCCAATTCTTTTTGTTAGTATCCACCTTGAAATAGCTGTTAATAGCCCAAGTAAGATATTTAGCATCATTTTGGATACTTGCAACCTCTGCGGGAGTGATAGCAAATTTAGATGCAATAGATTCAATTTTTGAAGAAAAATTATCTACTTGTGATACAATTTCTTCGTCTGATGTTTTTAAATAACTTGACATACTTTTAAAATATTAAAATTGTTTATTGCTATTTAACGATATTAGATATTATTTTATTGTGCAGCACACTAAAGTTTAATAAAATTTTAACAATTTGATGCTTAGCTTATTGGAGTATATGTTATAGGTGTCAAAATGTTGTTATAACCCCTCAAAAGATAATTTTAATCAATTTATAAAATAAAGAAATCAGTCAAAAATTATTTTTAATCCACCAAAATAAATAGGCAATCAGTTCAAAATAATTTTCAACCAGTCAAGAATCATTTTTGACCTGTTAGAATAAATAAATAACCCAAAAACACCTTTTTTGGAATTAGTTAAAATACACCCAAAACAGTTAAAAATAATTTCTAATCAGTCAAAAATTAGTTACAACCAATCAAGAATCATTTTTAATCGGTCAATAATTAGATTTAACCAATTGCTAATCATTTATAACAGATTAAAACCTTTTTTCAACCGATTAAAAATGATACCCTAAAAATACGAATTTAGTGCTTCTGTGATCAATATCAATCTATTATGATAATTATTATACTGAAAATCAATTAGTTAAATATAAAAATAGATACTATAACTACGGTTTCAATGAAAACTCACCATCCACCCATATTTGAAGTACATTCACTATCAAACGAGTATATTCTACCATATACATTAACAAACCCACATTCTCACTTTAAAGATATTATACTTTTGGTTCAAATAATTGACAAAAAACTATTAAAAATATAATATTATGAAGAAAGCAATTTCAATCTTAGGTGTAGCATTAATGTTATTATCATTTACTACTTTCACATCAATAAGTGGTAACACAAAACCAAGTGATGGTGGTTTAGGCAAAATAGGTGGTAATACTAAACCAAGTGATGGTGGTTTAGGTTATTTTTCATCAATTGGTGGAAATACAAAACCAAGTGATGGTGGTTTAGGTAAAATTGGTGGAAATACAAAGCCAAGTGATGGAGGATTAGGTTATACTTTAAACATCGGCGGTAATACAAAACCAAGCGATGGTGGTTTAGGTAAAATTGGTGGAAATACAAAGCCAAGTGATGGAGGATTAGGTTATACTTTAAACATCGGCGGTAATACAAAACCAAGCGATGGTGGTTTAGGTAAAATTGGTGGAAATACAAAACCAAGCGATGGTGGCTTAGGATAAATATTTAAAAATAATAAACTTTTAAACCATCTATTCAGATGGTTTTTTTATTTTTGTAAAAAGCACCAAATAATTGAAGAATTTTTTTTACTTTTTACTTCTCGGAATATTTGCTATTTCTTGCAATGAAAATAGAACAGTTACTTTGTCAGAAAAAATCACTAATGACAGTATAAGTTACTATCTAACCAATTCTAAAAATGAAAATTTCAATTCAGATCAAAAATTACATTTTTGTAATAGAGCATTTTTTCTTGTAAAAAATGCTAAAAATAATTTACAATATAAAAATAATCTTCCTGAATTAATATCTTGTTTTTACAGCTTACAGGATTACGATAAGTTTAATACCACTGCAAGTTTATTTTATAAATTATCAAAAAAATCTAAAGACAGTATTTCAATTGCAAATTCCTTGCGATATAAAGGAATTTTCTTTTATCAAAAGCAAAATCTTGATAGTTCATACTATTATTTCTCAAAAGCTGAAAAATTACATTTAAAATTACATGATAATACTAGCTATGCATTTGATTTATTTAAAAAAGGAATAGTACAGTATGATGGTAATGATTTTTTAGGTGCTACTATTTCTTTCACTAAATCCTTAGCAATTTATAAAGCAAACAACGATTCACAAAAAATTTATTCAATATATAGTTTTTTAGGAATTACTTCACTAGAATTAAAAGAATACCAAAATGCAATTGATTATCATAATCTTGCTCTTAAAGAAGTTGAAGAAGGTAAATTGAATTCTGAGGAACATCAAAAATCAATATGTTATAATAATATTGGGATGATTTATTTGAATTTAAAAGATTACAAAAAATCTAAAATTTATTTCAATTTGGCGCTTAATGACAAATTGGTAAGAAAGGAGGCGCCAATTTTATATTCTAATTTAGTTGATAACCTTGCTTATTCAAAATTTAAATCAAACGATTATCAAAATTTGCCACAACTTTATTTTCACTCGTTAAATATAAGAGATAGTATCAAAGAGGCTTCAAATTTAATAGCTAGCTATAATCATCTTTCTGAATATTATGCGAAATTAAATGATACTATACAATCATTAAAATTTTCCAACAAATCTTTAGTTATTGCAAATCAAAGTAAATCCCCTGTAAATTTACTCTCGGCACTAAAACAAATTTCTTTAATTGATTTAAAAAATAGTTCAAAATACTCTGCGCGTTATATTCGCATCAATGATAGTCTCCAGGATATAGAACGAAGAAACAGAAATGTTTTTGGAAGAATTGAGCTTGAAACAGACGAAATAAAACGCGATAGAGATGAGATAATAGTGTCAAATAAAAACTTAACGTTTTATTTGGTAAGTTCATTTGGATTCTTACTTTTGCTTTTTTCAGCACGTATTTATAAATCTAGCAGGCGCTTAGGAATTTTAGAAAAATTACAAAAAGATGCTGGTCAAGAAATGTTCAATTTGATTTTGTTGCAACAAACTAAAGTTGAAGAAGGGCGAATACAGGAAAAAAATAGAATTGCTAAAGAAATTCATGATGGAATTTTAGGCAGATTGTTTGGATTAAGAATGAATTTAGATGGATTAAATCATCGTTCCGATGAAGAAGCACGACATGAACGCATTGATTGTGTTGAAAAGTTGAAGTCCATTGAATCAGACGTACGTGAAATTTCACATGAGTTGAGCAGAGAAAAATTCGTTTTAATCAGCAATTTTGTTTCAATTGTGAATCAATTATTTGATGACCAACGAAAAATTAATGTTGCCGTTTTAAACACCTCAATTTCTGAGGCTATTGATTGGGATAATATTTTAAGCATTACTAAAATTAATCTTTATAGAATTTTACAGGAATGTTTCCAAAACATAAACAAATATGCTGAAGCTAAAACAATAACCGTGTTGTTTAGAAAAGATAAAAAAGGAAACTTAACGTTGACAATTACAGATGACGGAATTGGTTTTGATGTGGAAAAAAATAGTGACGGAATAGGAATAAATAATATAATAACTAGAGTAAGCGAGTGCCAAGGAACAACTGAAATTGCCTCCGAAAAAGATAAAGGTACTCGATATTCAATAGTAGTACCAATGGACCATAAAATAGTTAAAATCTAACAAAAATGCCCCAAAATATAAATGTTCTTATTGTTGATGATCATCCTTTCATAATTCAAGGATATAAAAATGTGATAAGATTATTTCCAAACAAAAAAATTGAATTTACTTTTCATGAAGCAGTAGATTGTCAAAGTGGTTATGAAACGATTATCAATTCTGAAGTTAAATTTGATTTAGCTTTTTTAGACATTTCGATGCCTACTTATGCTGATAAAGAGATTCATACAGGTGAAGACTTAGCTAAACTTTTAATGAAAGTAATGCCAGAATGTAAAACATTTTTATTAACCATGCATTCTGAAAGTCTTAAAGTACAATCGATTATCGATGAAATTGATCCTTTTGGTTTGGTAATAAAAAATGATTTAACTTTTGACTCTATGATTCTTGGTTTAGGAGCTGTAATGAAAGGTGAAAAATATTACAGTGATTCTGTTATTAGATTTTTAAACAATCAGCAAAAAGAGAAAATTTATGTTGATGTTATTGATAGACAAATTTTACATTATCTAAATAAAGGAATAAAGTATGATGATATTCCGTTATATTTCACCATTTCTTCAAGCAATGTTAAAATCAGAAAAGAAAAAATGAAAGAATTGTTAGGCATGATTGGCAGTTCTGACATAGAATTTGCAAAAGCTGCAAAGGAACGCGGTATGCTAATGTAGAAATATCTTATTAAAATAACTGTAGAGTTTATTGGAATTTATTTCAATAAACTTTTTTGATTTTATATAACCTTAAAAAATTGAATTTTCAATGTCTTGATTTGAAAACTTTCCATCAAAATGGATAGTTTTGGCTAGTTTTAATTACATTTGCAAACGACTATATTAAGCAATGAAAAATAAATTTAGTACCGGTTTTTGGGAATTTGTAGCGGGTATTGTTTTACGCAATCGGGTTACTATTCTTGCGATTATTGGTATTTTGACTGCTTTTTTAGTATACCAGTGGCGCAACGTTGGAATGACCTACAATGAAGCTAATTTACTTCCTCAAGACCACATTGTAAATAAACAGTATACACAATTCCTTAACACATTTGGGGAAGAAGGAAATTTGGTAGTTATTGGTGTAAAAGATGATGCTTTTTTTACTCCAAATTCTTATTTTGCTTGGAACGAATTAATGAATACATTGAAAAAGCAAAAAGAAGTAGAATTAATAATTTCATTAAATGATTTAAAAAAATTACAAAAAGACACCATAAATCAAAAGTTTGTATTAGCGGATTTAATTGATCAATCTAAAACTACAAATCCCGAATATTTACAACAAATAAAACAGCAACTTTTTAATGATTTGCCATTTTATGAAGGACTCCTTTTTAACAAAAAATCTGGAAGTATTCGTGCAGCAGTTTACATCAATAAAAAAATTGTAAACTCTCCACTTCGAAAAAAATTCATCTTAAACAGTTTAGTACCAGCTATTAAAAAATATGAAAAGGCAACAGGTATTGATTTAAGAGTTTCGGGAATGCCCTATATCAGGACAATAAATACCGAAAATATGAAAGGCGAAATTGGTCTTTTTATTGGCGCTGCATTGTTTATTACATCCTTAATTTTCTTTCTATTTTTTCGTTCTATTCGAGCTACTTTTATTTCAGTCTGCATTTTGCTTTTTGGTGTGATGTGGTCATTTGGCACGCTAGGATTGTTTCATTATAAAATCACTATTCTTACGGCTATTATTCCGCCCTTAATTATAGTTATCGGAATCACAAATTGTATTTTTCTTATTAATAAATACCAACAAGAAATACAAAATCATGGCAATCAGGCAAAGGCGTTACAGCGTGTAATTTCAAAAATTGGCGTTTCTACATTAATGACCAATACTACAACTGCCATCGGATTTGCTACTTTTATGATTACGGGCAACGAACTTTTATATGAATTTGGGCTTGTAACTTCTATAAATGTTATTATTGTGTACCTTTTAACGCTAGTAGTAGTTCCAATAGTTTACAGTTACATGCCAATTCCAACAGAAAAACATCTGAAACATTTGAGTCGAAATTATATTTCATCTTTTTTAAATTGGGTTGAATCTGTAGTGAAAACCAAACGAACCGTTATCTATGTTATCTACGGGTTATTTCTAATTTTTAGTGTAATTGGGGTTACACAAATGAAAGTTTCTGGAAGTCTAATTGGGGAAATGCCAAAAAGTGCCTCTTTTTTTAAAGATATTTTATTTTTTGAAAAAGAATTTAATGGCGTTATGCCGTTAGAAATAATGATCAATACCAAACGCAAAAAAGGTGTAATGAAACCGGCAACTATCAGAAAAATGGATGAATTGCAACAAACTATTGAGTCTATTCCCGAACTTTCCAAGCCAGTTTCTATTGTGAATTTAGTTAAATATTCCAAGCAAGCATACTACAACGGCAATCCTGAATATTATCAATTACCAACTTCTCAAGAACAAACTTTTATCTTGGGTTATGCCAAAAACGCAACAAAAAATTCTAAAGATAATCTGATGAAAAGCTATGTTGATAAAACAGGTCAATATGCTCGAATCACAACCTTTATGAAAGATATTGGAACCGAAGAGATGGAAAATGTTGAAAAAAAGTTGCAAACTAAAATCAATAAAATTTTCCCTGCTGATCGATACGAAGTTACAGTAACAGGCAAAGCTTTAGTTTTTCAAAAAGGAACAACTTATCTGGTTCATAATTTAATCGAATCCTTAATTTTTGCAATTTTTTTAATCGCACTTTTAATGGCATATATGTTTAGGTCTCTAAAAATGATATTTGCCTCTATAGTTACAAATATTTTGCCTTTGTGCATAACTTCGGGATTAATGGGTTATTTTGGAATTCCGTTAAAACCATCTACAATTTTAGTTTTTAGTATAGCTTTTGGAATTTCAGTTGACAATGCCATTCAGTTTATGGCAAAATACCGACATGATTTGATTCATAACAAAGGTAAAATAAAGAAAGCCGTTTTTTCTGCACTAAGAGAAACTGGAGTAAGCACTTTTTACACATCAATTGTTTTGATTTTTGGATTTGCAATATTTACACTTTCAAGTTTTGGTGGCACAATTGCGCTTGGCGGATTAATTTCTGTAACGCTAACTTTTGCAATGTTTGCAAATTTATTAGTTTTGCCTGCATTAGTTTTAACAGTAGAAAAATGGAGTGGACGCAGAGAAATTTTATCTGAACCAGTAATTAATGTTTTGCGTGATAAAGCTGTAGATGATGAACTTGAAAACAAATAAATTTTAATTACAGAAGCACACTATTTTCGGAAAACAAATAATTATACAAAAATGAAGCACACAAAAGTTAAGGAATTACTGAACAGTAAAACAACTATTTCAGAAGTAAATGCAAAAGGTTGGGTACGAACTTTTAGAAACAATCAATTTATTGCGTTGAACGATGGTTCGACAATTAATAATATTCAGTGTGTTGTAGATTTTGAAAATACACCAGATGAAATTTTAAAAAGAATCACAACGGGTGCTGCAATTTCGGTAACTGGAAATTTAGTTGAAAGTCAAGGTGCGGGACAAAAATATGAAATTCAGGTTTCTAAACTTGAGATATTGGGTGATTCGGATGCAGAGAAATTTCCGATGCAACCCAAGAAACATTCACTTGAATTTTTACGTGAAAATGCACATTTAAGAGTTAGAACCAATGCTTTTGGAGCAATTATGAGAGTTCGATCAGTGCTTTCATTTGCAATTCACAACTATTTTCAAGAAAAAGGATTTGTTTATGTAAACACACCAATCATAACAGGTTCAGACGCTGAAGGCGCTGGAGAAATGTTTAAAGTTACCGCTTTACCATTCGACAATACACCAAGAACCGAAGACGGGAAAGTAAATTACAAAGAAGATTTTTTTGGAAAAGAAACAAATCTTACCGTTTCTGGACAATTAGAAGGCGAAACTTTTGCAATGGCTTTGGGTCAAATTTATACCTTCGGGCCAACTTTTAGAGCTGAAAATTCCAATACTTCACGTCATTTGGCTGAATTTTGGATGATTGAACCCGAAGTAGCTTTCAATGATTTGAATGATAATATGGATTTGGCAGAAGATTTTATCCAATACGTAATTAAATATACGATGGAAAAATGTCCAGATGATTTGAAATTTTTAGAAAGTCGTTTGTTGGAAGAAGAAAAATCAAAACCACAAGCCGACCGAAGCGAAATGAGTTTGTTAGAAAAATTGAATTTCGTTTTAGAAAACAATTTCAAACGTGTTTCCTATACCGAAGCTATTGACATTTTAAGAGATTCAACACCAAATAAAAAGAAAAAATTTAATTACATCATCAACGAATGGGGTGCTGATTTACAAAGTGAACACGAACGTTATTTAGTTGAAAAACACTTTAAATGTCCTGTAATTTTGTTTGATTATCCGGCCAACATCAAAGCATTTTACATGCGTTTGAACGAAGATGGAACAACCGTTCGTGCCATGGATATTTTGTTCCCAGGAATTGGAGAAATCGTTGGAGGATCACAAAGAGAAGAGCGTTACGACGTTTTGGTAGAAAAAATGAAAGTATTAGGTATTGACGAAAATGAACTTTGGTGGTATTTAGATACAAGAAGATTCGGTTCAGCAGTGCACTCAGGTTTCGGATTAGGATTTGAAAGATTAGTGCTTTTCGTAACCGGAATGACAAATATTCGTGATGTGATTCCGTTTCCTAGAACACCACAAAATGCAGAGTTTTAAAAAAGTTTAACGTTGTTTAAAAGTTTAACGTTGTTTGAAATGAAACAATTTTAAACTACAAAACTCTTAAACCTATAAACTATAAAAATATGCTTAAGCAAAACTTACAATTCAAATTATCTCAAAAATTATCTCCTCAGCAAATCCAGTTGATGAAGTTGATTCAGTTGCCTACGTTGGCATTTGAGCAACGTTTGTTAGAAGAAATGAATGAAAATCCAGCATTAGAAACAGGAAAAGACGAAGAAGAAATTTTTGAGAAAGACGAATTTGACAACAACGACGAATATGATGACTATGAAGGAAGCGACAACATTGAAGCCGATGACATAAACATTGACGAATATTTAAGCAACGACGAAACACCAGATTATAAGACGCAAACAAATAATTATAGCGATGACGATGACGATCGGGAATCGCCTTTGGCACAAAATATAAGTTTTCATCAAGATTTGATAAATCAGTTAAACACCTTTGTCCTGAATGAAACTGATAGAGAAATTGCCGAATTTTTAGTTGGAAGCATTGATGACATTGGATATATTCGTCGCACAATTCTTGATATTGTTGATGATATGGCATTTACTCAGGGAATTTATACGGATGAAAAATCAGTTGAAAAAATTCTGCATATTATTCATGAGTTAGAACCAGCTGGAGTTGGTGCTCGGGATTTACAGGAATGTTTACTGTTGCAATTGAAACACAAAACTCCGACTGAATATGTTGCCTTTGCGATAGATATAATTGAGAATCAGTTTGAAGCATTTACCAAAAAGCATTACGATAAGTTACTTCAAAAATATGGAATTTCTAATGAACAACTTAAAAAAGCGATTCATGAAATAGAAAAATTAAATCCAAAACCAGGTGGTTCTTTTACAGGAAACAATAAAATTACTGAAAATATTGTCCCAGATTTTGCGATCAGAATCAATGACGGCGAATTAGAATTAACCTTAAATGGACGAAATGCACCATCACTTCATGTATCGAAAGATTATCAGGAAATGATGCAAACTTATAAAGATTCACGAGACAAGTCGAATTCACAAAAAGATGCTGTTCAGTTTATTAAACAAAAATTAGATTCGGCAAAATGGTTTATTGATGCTATAAAACAACGTCAGGAAACGCTTTTTGTAACCATGAATGCGATAATGCATTTTCAACAAGAATTCTTTCTTGATGGTGAAGAAACTTCAATGAAACCGATGATTTTGAAAGACATTGCCGATATGGTTGGATTGGATATTTCAACCGTTTCGCGTGTGGCAAATAGCAAATATGTTGATACACCTTACGGAACAAAGTTAATTAAAGAATTCTTTTCGGAAGCGATGAAAAATGATCAAGGGGAAGATGTTTCTACACTCGAAATCAAAAAAATTCTTCAAAATACCATTGAAGATGAAGATAAAAGCAAACCGCTTCCAGATGATCAATTAGCCGAAATTTTAAAAGAAAAAGGTTACCCCATTGCCCGTAGAACCATTGCTAAATATAGAGAACAACTGGACATTCCCGTTGCAAGAATGCGAAAGAAGATTTAAAAAGCATAAAGTTTCTATTGAAAGTTCAATTTCATTCAGAATATCTTCCTTTTCTTAAATCTAAACTCTCAATAATTCAAAAAATACTATTTTTTTTGTTTATTTGTTGCAACAAACAAAACATAAACTAAAATGCAGCAGTTTGATGCCATTCGTCCTTATTATGATGCTGAAATTAATGAAGCAATTCATAAAGTTGTAAATCATCCTATGATGAAAGCATTGATGAACTTCTCGTTTCCAGAATTGGATGACGATGTGTGGAAAGAACAACTCAAAAAAACACATTCAATACGAGATTTTCAATGTAATTTTATTTATGCTTCCGTCCAAAAAGTACTCGAAAAAAGTTCAGACGGCTTAACTACTTCTGGGTTTGAAAAGCTAGAGAAAAATACCGCTTACTTATTTATTTCAAACCACAGGGATATTATTTTAGACACTTCTTTACTAAACGCTTGCCTTTTTGATCATGGATTAGTGATGACTGCTTCAGCGATAGGAGATAATTTAGTCAAAAAATCATTTTTACTAATTTTAGCCAAATTAAATAGAAATTTTCTCGTACAACGTGGTTTAACTCCGCGAGAAATGCTCCAAAGTTCAAAGCTTTTGGCAGAATATATTGCCCAGTTATTATTGAGAGAAAATCGTTCGGTTTGGATTGCACAGCGCGAAGGAAGAACTAAAGACGGAAATGATGCTACAAATCCTGGAGTTTTAAAAATGCTTGCCATGGGATCTAATGAAAATAATTTACCGGATTACTTTAAAAAAGTTAAAATCGTTCCCGTTTCAATTTCTTATGAATATGATCCAACAGATGCTTTAAAAATGCCTCAGCTTATGGCAGAAGCTAATGATGAAGTTTATATAAAAGAGAAAAATGAAGATTTCATGACCCTACTGAGCGGCATAATTGGTCAAAAAAAGAGAATTCATATTCATGTTGGCGATGTTTTAGATGCTGAGCTAGACCGCATTGAAGCAGAATTTGATAATAATAATAAGCAAATTCAGGCATTAGCACAAGCTATTGATGATTCGATTTTACAATCCTACAAGTTGTGGCCCACAAATTTCATCGCCTATGATTTGCTACATAAAACCGACAAGTATGCCTCTTTATACACAGAAAACGAAAAATCACTTTTTGAACGAAGATTAGAATTGAAAATTAATACATGCAACGAAGTAATGGTGGAAAGTTTTTTAAATATGTATGCAAATCCAGTTATAAATAAATCAAAATATTGTAATGTTATCTAAACCAAATATATTGCTAATTTATACTGGCGGTACTATTGGTATGATGAAAGACTTTGAAACGGGAGCTTTAAAAGCATTTAATTTTAGTAAATTATTGCAAAAAATACCTGAATTAAAACAACTAGATTGTTCCATCGAAACCATATCTTTTGAAAAGCCAATCGATTCTTCGAATATGAATCCAGAGAAATGGATACAAATTGCTACCATAATTGAAGAAAATTACTCCCTTTTTGACGGTTTTGTAGTTTTACATGGTTCAGATACCATGTCTTATTCTGCATCTGCACTGAGTTTTATGTTAGAAAATTTAGCTAAACCTGTAGTTTTTACTGGATCACAACTCCCAATTGGAGATTTACGAACTGATGCCAAAGAAAATTTGATAACAGCAATTCAAATCGCATCACTAAAAGTGAAAAATAAACCCGTATTTGCTGAGGTTTGTCTCTATTTTGAATACAAACTTTATCGTGGTAATAGAACAACTAAAATTAATGCGGAACATTTCAAAGCATTCTCTTCCCCAAATTTTCCAGCAATTGCAGAATCAGGCGTACACTTAAACATAAATCATAGTGCTATACTACAAAAAGTTGGATCAAAAAAATTATTAGTTCATAAACAGTTGAATAATAGCGTTGTTATTATAAAAATGTTTCCAGGAATTAATGAAGCTATTTTGTCATCTATTTTAAATAGTCCTGATTTAAAAGGTATAATACTAGAAACATATGGTTCTGGAAATGCTCCCACAGAAGATTGGTTTATTCAACTTTTGAAAAAAGCAATTAAAAAAGGCTTATATATTGTAAATGTAACCCAATGTTCTGGAGGAAGTGTGACTATGGGTCAATATGAAACGAGCACGCAACTTAAAAAAATAGGCGTTATATCGGGTAAGGATATTACAACTGAAGCGGCGATTACAAAACTTATGTATTTACTTGGTCAAAATGTGGCACCAGCCGTTTTTAAAACAATTTTTGAAACCGCTTTGCGAGGAGAAATGGAATAATTTTAGGAAAATTGCTAATTTTTAATGTTCTTTGCAAACTAATAAATAATTCTAGAAAGGTGGCCGAGTGGCTGAAGGCGCACGCTTGGAAAGCGTGTTTATGGTAACATAACGTGGGTTCGAATCCCATCCTTTCTGCAAAAAGTCAAAACTTAATTTAGGTTTTGACTTTTTTTTGTAAATAAACTTACGTTGCTATAATTAAATTTAAAGTAAGTTATTTTTTAATTTTCAAAAACTGTATGGATTTTATAATTGCCTCAAGCTCAAACATCAAATCGCGTTTTTGTTTGGATGGCGCATAACAAAACCCTTCAACAACTAAAATTCTATTATTTTTCTTATCCAGTATTGCATAGTTTACAAAAGGGCCAGACATGGATTCTCGTTGTAACTCCCAAGTTCCTTTGGTTTCATAAGATTCCTTTCCAAAAATTGTTGCTTTTGATAAATAGGGAGAAAAAGCTGGCTCAGTCACCATTCTGGTTTTTGGAACCGCACCGTGAATGTAAATATTCCCTATAGAATCTCGAATTTTAGTAATTCTTTTGATTGTATTTGAGTTGTTTTTAATACTATTTAGCGGTATTTGATAAAAAAGCAAACTCAAGCTACCGCTGATAATTTCTTTTTTGAACCACATAAATTTTTTGCCTCGCATTACTAATTTATATTTATTTGGAATGGCAACTTTTACATTAAATTTTGATGTAATTTTTTGATTATCAATAACGGAATCTTCGGCAATTTGTTTTTGAAGGATTTTAATTTCAGATTTTTTAATTTTCTTAATGATTAAGGAATCATTAGCTTGAATACTGTCTAAAATTTCTTGATTGTTTCGTCCAGAAATATGAATCACTATTTGTGGATTTGCAAATTCGTTATCGGTAATTCTGAATTCACTTTTAGATTCTTTTTTAATCACAATAATGTTGCGATTATTTGACATAAATCCCTCGAGTAATTTCACTGGATATTGATTTAAAGAGAAAACAGGTTCTTCTTGTGGCAAACCTAAAACGGGTGATGCAAACTTATTTCTAATGGTGTCACCGATTTCTCCATTCCACAATTCGTCGTCTATGATTACTGAAATTGTGTTGATTTTTCCAGAAGTTTCTGTAGTTGGATTTGTTTTTTTCTCACCACAAGAAAAAAGCAACATTGAAATGAGAATATATAAAAAATGGGCTTTATTCATTGATTGAAATAAAACCCAAATTTATATAAGATTTTTGTTATTATCCGTTAATTTTTAATTTCATTCCAGGATGAATACTTTCATTTTTAATATTATTCCACTTTTTTATATCAGAAATAGAAACTCCTGGAAATTTTTTAGAAATACTAAAGAGCGAATCTCCTTTTCTTACTTGGTATAATTTTTCTTTAATTTTCTTTTCGTTAAAAGCATAATCATCTTTTTTATTCAATTTTGATTTTTGGTTTGTAGAAATTATTTTTTCTTTACCTACAATTAAACATGTTCCCGCTTTAACTGAATTATCAGAAATTTTATTCCATTCACGTAGTTCATCTATTGAAATTCCATATTTTCTGGCTATTGCTCCTAAAAATTCTCCTTTAAGAACTACATGTTCGATGTTTTTGAGCTCTTTATTAGATGCAGTCTCACTTAAATTCTCATTCGAAATAATTAATTGTGTTCCTAATTTCACATTATTATCCACAAGATTATTCCACTCTTTTAAATTGTCTATGGATACATTATTTTTTCTAGCAATTGAACTTAAATTATCACCTTTTGCAACGACATAGTAATTTTCAGATGAAGTTGTTTCAGCAGTATCTTCTTTTTTTAATTTATCAGTTTTAGAAGTTTTTGTTTCTACATTAGTGATAACATCGTTTCTCTGGATTATAGTTTGCTTAATTTCTTTTCTAATTGTAGTGACAATTTTTTCATTTTTTACAATTTTCAAACTTTTCCCAATTGCAACATTATTAGTTCTTAAATTATTCCATTTTTTTATTTCTGAAACCGAAACATCATATTTGGAAGCAATATCACCTAAATTATCTCCACTTTTTACTTTGTAAAGTTTTGTAACATCTTTTTGAGTAACAATTTTTTCGGTTTTAAAAACTCGTTCCGTTTTTGGTTCTGGTTTTTCAACTTTTTCATCAGCATTAATTACAATGCTATTATTTTTGATTTTTAACGAATCTTTTATGCTTTTAGTTCTCTCTTTTTTAGATAAATAAGCAATTTTTTCGGTTGATATAATTTTTAGCTTTCTTCCATAAGGAGCTTTATCACTTCGTAAACCGTTCCATTTTTTTAAATCAGAAATCGAAACATCATACCTTGATGCTATTGCCGACAGATTATCTCCACGACGTACTTTATGATATTTAGTTCGGGTTACAAACTCTCTTGAAGTAAATGAAGTATTTGAACTATCATTCTGTTTAACGACAGCATAGCGTTCGAAAGGACGTTCTCTTTTGTTTGCCTCATGCTCCACGTAAGCATAAATTTTATCTTCGTTAGAGGTAAATACTCCTATTTTCTCTTTGGGTAACCTTAAGAAATTTGCCTCTCCAGTAACAAAAGGGATTTCATTACGTTTAAACGACGGATTGAAAAATTGAATTTCATCTACAGAAACATTTAATAAATCGGAAATTTGTTTGAATGTAATTGCCTTTTTTACCATTATGGTATCTGTTGCAAAATGGTTAGCAATTGCTTTATTTGGAACAATACCGTGTTCTTTATGGTATTCAAAAATATACATGGTAGCCAAAAATGCAGGTAAATAGCCCTGAGTTTCTTTAGGTAAATTTTTTCTGATATTCCAGTAGTTTTGCTGTCCACCAGATCTTCTAATAGCTTTAGCCACATTTCCTGGTCCAGAGTTATAAGCTGCCAAAACTAAATCCCAATCGCCAAAAATTTTGTACATATTGTTCATATATTCCGATGCGGCTTGACTTGATTTTAAAGGTTCACTCCGTTCATCTACATATGAGTCAATTTTTAGTCCGTATTGCTTTCCTGTTTGATACATAAATTGCCACAAACCTGTTGCACCAACTCTAGAAGTTGCTTTAGGATTTAAGGCCGATTCTACAACTGCCAAATATTTAATTTCCAGCGGAATATTATTTTTAGATAATTCTTCTTCAAACAGTGGAAAGTAAAATTGAGATATTCCCATTAATCGTTCAAATCCTTTTTTTCTGTTTTTTAAAAAAGATTTAATTACATTTTCTAAACCAACATTATATTCAATATTAAATGGCGATTTCTCATCCATTTTTTTTAATCGTTCCTTTAATAATTCTGTAGGAAGTTCATAATCAACCGTTTTATCAACGTCAATATTTTTGATATCAGATAATAAATCGCTGTAAATATCTAGAGAAGTTAATTCGTTTGCCCATTGATAATCTATGCAATTTGCAAATTCATCTTTCTTAAAAGTAGCTTTAATGGAATCTAAATAAGAAATTTTTATTTCTTGTTTTTTAATACTGTCAGGTTTTACAGTTGTTTCTTGTGGGATAACTTCTTGCCCAAAAAATGTTGCTGAAGCAAACAAAAGTAGCGTTGAAATTTTATTTTTTAATATCATATTTTCGTGTATAGTAATATATTTGATGATTTTGTGTATTTACAAACATACTGATATATAACGTCTTAAACGTTTAAATATTGTTAAAGTCTTTAAATTAATTCAGTATAGCTTGGATTCCAGGTAAAATTTGTCCTTCTAACATTTCTAACATTGCGCCTCCACCAGTGGATACGTAGCTCATTTTTTCTTCGAACCCAAATTGTTTTACTGCTGCAACTGAGTCTCCGCCTCCAACTAATGAGAATGCGCCTTTCGATGTAGATTCTGCGATAAATTCACCTAGTTTTATAGTTCCATTTGCAAAAGTTGGCATTTCAAAAACGCCCAAAGGTCCATTCCAAAGAATAGTTTTCGACTTTAAAATTACTTTTTTGAATTGTTCTAACGACTTTGGTCCAGCATCAAGTCCTTGCCAACCTTCAGGAATTTCTCGTACATCTACAACTTTTGTTAGCGCATCATTTGAAAAAGAATTTGCCGCAACTACATCAACTGGAATATGAATTTGAACTCCTTTTTCTTTAGCTTTTTTGAGTATTTCCAAAGCAAGATCTAGTTTATCATCCTCACAAATAGAATCTCCAATTTTGCCTCCAAGCGCTTTGACAAACGTAAAAGTCATTCCGCCTCCAATAATCATATGATCTACTTTATCTAAAATATTTTCGATAACAGTTATTTTAGAAGATACTTTTGAACCGCCTAGAACTGCAGTTACAGGTTTTACAGAATTGTTTAAAACTCGATTTAAACTTTCGATTTCTTTTGCTAATAAAAATCCAAAACATTTATCGTTGGGAAAAAACTGTGCAATTATAGTAGTTGAAGCGTGAGCTCGATGTGCCGTTCCAAAAGCATCATTTACAAAAATGTCTCCAAGTGAGGCTAATTCTTTAGCAAAATTTACATCTCCAGCCTCTTCTTCGGTGTGAAAACGCAGATTTTCTAAAAGTAAAACTTGACCTGGCTTTAAACTTGAAGCCGCATTATTTGCAATTTCGCCAACACAGTCGGATGCAAAAATAACGGGAACTCCTAAAACTTTTTCTGTAGCTTTAACTATATGATTTAATGAATACTTCGCTTCTTTTCCTTTGGGTCTGCCCAGATGCGACATTAAGATTACGCTTCCGCCATCTGCTAGAATTTTATCTATCGTTGGTTTTGCTCCTTCAATTCGGTTTACATCGGTAACATTAAAATTTTCATCTAGTGGAACATTAAAATCTACTCGAATTAATGCTTTTTTATTTTTAAAATTAAAGTCGTTTATCGTTTTCATTATAATTGCATATTAATTTACAAATATAACAATTTTGATTTTATAAAAATTTGAGTCTCATTTTACCGACTGCGCATTTTATTAATTTTATATTTCTTAATGCCATTTACTGTGTAATACATTTTGTTAGGCTGAATATCCTCGTACAATTGTGGAAACATATTTTTTTTATGTTTAATGGATTCTAATATGGCGTAAATTGTAATACTAATTATCATTATCAGTAAGTGTTAAGGTGTTTTTATTTACGGATAGAATCCAAATTTTTTCTTTGTAAGTATCATTTAATTGTGATAAATATAAGGCAACGGCATCTTGTTCGGAATCAAGTTTGTCTAAGTAAACATAAGTATATTTTGTCATTGGATTCAGGAATGATTTTGCATTAAAGCCTTTAGAAATAAGTAAATTCTCAAATATTAAGGCATTATTTTTATCCAAAAAAACATTTGCTACAAGATAATATCCTTTAGGTTGACTGTTTGTATTTAAAACTTGTATTTCGATTTTTTGTTTGGACTTGCTTGCTAGTTGTTGTTCTTTATTTTCATAAGTAAGTGTCGCAATATTTTTTTGAGAATCGGCGATTAACAGACTATTTGCAGGTACAAATTTTATATCAGTATTCAATATTGTATTGGTCGATTTATGCGATAAAGTATTTGAAGCAATTGGTTTTTCAGTTGTAATTTCATACGTTCCGTCAGGGTTTGCAACTTCAATTTCAAATGCTGAAAAAAACATAAAATAGCGGTCGCCATTAGAACTTATTCGTAAGGTAGATTCTTTATTATTATTGCTAATGATAGTATTGTTTGGGTTTGGAATCGTCATTAAACAGGTATCATAACCTAGTGTATTTTTACTATCTGGGAATCGGTTTGGAAAATTTTTATTTTCTATAGTTATGGAACTATCAAAAAAATTATCTGCTTTTCTAATGGAATTTGTCAACGGTGTAAAATTTTTATTTTCTGATGATTTAAAAAGTAATTGATCGCCAATTAAATTTGAATCACCTTCTAAAGATGCACAAGCTATTTTTGCTTTAACATTTCCTTCCGGTAATGCTTGAAAACCAGAAAAAGTAACATCGGTTGCATTGTTTGATGCTCCAGCAAATCCGTCAAAACTTGTAATATATTTACTGGACAAACTATCATCTTGGTAGACTATAAATAAAGTCCATCCACCAGCGACACCACCACTAATAGTTCCTTGTGTCGCTTTTATATTTGCAACAGTATAAACTCCAGTTACTGTACTAAAATTGTTTAAATAATTTGTAACATCGGCATATACAACATAAGGTGAAAATTCTTTTAACTCTTTATTATTAAGTCCGTCAAAAATAATTTGACCTGTAATGTCAGTGTATTTTTCTTGGTTTGGAAATTTAATTTTGATTTCCTTAAAATTTTCTCTTGTAGCATCGGTGGGTTCAAATTTGCCTTCTTTTCTTTCTATACCACTTGTATATTTGTAAGTTGCTGCCCAATATAATCCTGCATAAAGAATTTTTTTAGGGTGTTGATTGTCTAAAAATAACTCAGCGCTACTGGATGAAAATGTTTCATCATCATCATCAATATCAATATATTCCATATTGAATTCGTCGTTTAATAATGCCGAGTTTGTATGATTATAATAAGGTATTTGCGTTCCATTGTTATAGTCTTTACGGTTCACTATATTATTTGCAATTACAGTCATATTGCCTTTTACAAAAGATTGATACCGTATTTTAAAAGGGACAGCAAGTTGGGCAAAGCATACAATATTGTTTGCTACAAAAAGTAGGATTGCAAACGATTTAAGGTGTAGATTTGTTTTCATAAGTCATACTTTTTATTTTTTATGGGGATAAAAACAGTCAGTATTTTGTTAATAACTTTTCAAAAGTAATTATTTTAATCGATTAAATGTAATAAAACACGACAAAACACACTATTTTGCAAATTAGTAGTGATTTTTCTGATATAAATTTAATTTAGATAAGATTTGCTTTACAAAAAATGGTTACACTAAGTTTAATTTTTTTCTAAAGCCACAATTTCTTTTATCTTTGCTCATGCAGTTTTCAGATATTTTAGGTCAGGAGCATATAAAAAATCACTTGATTCAAAGTGCTTCATCAGGTCGAATTCCCCATGCTCAATTGTTTATTGGTCCGGAAGGAAGTGGCACATTGCCCATGGCTATTGCTTATGCGCAATATATAGTTTGCCAAAATAGCGGTTTGGAAAATAGTGAGAGTAATGAATCTTGTAACTTGAAATTTAATCATTTGCAACATCCCGATTTACATTTTATATACCCAACCGTGAGTACCGAAGATGTAAAAACGAAACCCAAAAGCATTGATTTTATTCAAGATTGGAGAATTTTTTTATCTGAAAATCCATACGGAGGATTATTTGATTGGTATAAAATACTTGGAGTTCAAAACAAACAAGGACTTATAAGGGTTGAAGATGCTCAAGAAATATTAAAGTCATTGAGTTTAAAATCGCACGAAGGTGGTTATAAAATAATGATTATTTGGATGGCTGATAAACTGAATATTGAAGCCTCAAATAAATTATTAAAACTTCTAGAAGAGCCTACAGATAGAACTGTTTTGATTCTAATATCGGAAAACGAGGTAGATATTATCCAAACCATTCGCTCGAGATGTCAGGTATTACATTTTATTGGCTTGCCGGAAAAGGTGATTTCCAATGCTTTAATTTCGAATGAAAATATTGAAGAAAAATTAGCCCTCAAAATTGCACATCAGGCGCAAGGAAATTATAACAAAGCCTTGCAAATTGCTAAAGAAGAAACCGATGATTTGCCATTTGAAAAATGGTTTGTAGATTGGGTGAGAGCAGCCTACAGAGCAAAAGGAAATGCAACAGCAATTTTAGATTTAATTTCGTGGAGCGAACAAGTTGCCAGTTTAGGAAGAGAGGCACAAAAAAAGTTTTTAAATTATTGTATCGATATGTTTCGCCAGGCATTGTTGCTTAATTATAATGTCGAAAAGCTAGTGTTTTATGATCCTACGATCGAAAAGTTTAAACTCGAAAATTTAGCGCCTTTTGTGAATGGAACAAACATCAACGAAATTTTCAATGAACTTTCTGAGGCGATTTTCCATATTGAACGCAATGGAAATGCAAAAATTATTATGACCGATTTATCCATAAAACTAACCCGATTAATACATCGAAAATAAATTATTTACTATGAACAACACTGCCTCAGCATTAATTTTAGTTTTTCTTGTTATAACATTTATCACCTCGGCACACGACAAAGTTTTTCATTGGAATGATAATGTAAACTGGCTGAAAGAACATTTTGGAAAGTCTATATTAAAAAACACGGTACCACTTTCATTAGCAATTGTACTTTTTGTAGAGTTGCTTGCAGGAATTTTAAGCATCATAGGCATTGTTCAGTTGTACTTAAATGGTGGCAGAACTTTTGGGTTTTACGGTGCGGTTTTTTCGTGTGTGGCTTTATTGTTTTTATTGCTTGGGCAACGTTTGGCTAAAGATTATGATGGTGCTCGAACCATTGCCATCTATTTTATTCCTGCGGTTATGGCAGTTTTTTTGTTGAGTTAAATTATTATTCCAACAATCAACAAAGCGCAATTTTATATTTAAAAAATGAGTTGGTTCACAAACTTTTTTCAACAATCTTCCTCACAAAATGATATTCCAATGAATAAATTTCTCATTGTTGGTTTAGGCAATATTGGTCCAGAATATGCAAATACGCGCCATAATATTGGGTTTAAAATTTTGGACAGTTTTGCTCAAAAACATGGTTTATCTTTTGAAACGGCAAAACTTGGTGCAGTAACAACTACAACGGTTAAAGGGAAAAAATTTTTTCTTTTAAAACCTAATACCTTCATGAATCTAAGTGGGAAAGCGGTAAAATATTGGATGGAAAAAGAAAATATTGCAAAAGAAAATATACTGGTAATCACTGACGATTTGAATCTTTCGTTTGGCACTATTCGTATAAAAACTAAAGGAACTGACGGCGGACACAACGGA
>JACMPO010000132.1 GCA_014377455.1 Flavobacterium sp. | reverse complement strand
TAAAGATATTTACAAAACAGTTTGGGAAATTAAACAACGTACCATCATTGATATGGCCGCCGACCGCGGAGCGTTTATTTGTCAATCTCAATCCTTAAACTTGTTTATCCAAGACGCTAATTTTGCAAAATTATCTTCAGCACATTTTTATGCTTGGAAAAAAGGATTGAAAACAGGAATGTACTATTTACGTACAAAAGCTGCTGCTGACGCTATTAAATTTACCGTTGATAAAGCAGCCTTAGCTATACCAGTATTAGGTAATGAAGATGCTTTATTGTTTGAACGCGGACAAGAACACGTCATTAGCATAGAAGAACAACAAGCGCAATTATCTTGCTCGTTAGATAATCCTGAGGATTGCGAAGCTTGCGGATCTTAATAACAAAAGAAAATAAAGTTTAACCCTGAAGAAAGCCTCTCTGAATTTTTAGAGAGGCTTTTTTTTGAAAGAGAAAAACCAAGTAATAAAAAAGCTAAAACCTGATCCTTTAGTAATACACTTGACAGAATAATAATAAAATTATAAAAAATGAAACCAGAAAATAATGGAAATAAAACTTGGACCAATATTGGAAAAATTTCAATTGTAATTGGAATTATATGGGTAGGAATCCAAATTTATAATTTTTTGAAACCTACATACTCTGCGGTTATTAAGGGAGACCATTTTCCAACTTTATATCATCAGGCAATCTTAGATGATAAAAAAACACTAAACAAGTTCAATTTTTTTTGTCAAGAATTTCCTTTTGAAAAAGAAAATATTAAATCAAATAAAGAACTCGATTCACTTATAAATAATTTTTCAGAGAAAAATAAATCTAATTTTGAAAATTACTGCTATTTTAATAATCGTAATTATAACAAAAGATCTATTTGGACATTTGATATAAACAATAGCGGATATTCTCCATTAGAGGAGTTAAGTATAGAGCTTCCTTTTAATAATTGTGAATATAGAATTATAGGTCCTGATAATAAAATAATTAATGGAGTCTTTTCAAATAGAATTCTCTTGGGTAATCTTAACCCATCATTTAATTATCAAGTAATAGTTTGGGATGATTTTTTGAATGACATGTATGATGAAAATAAATGCAAAGTCCATCATAAATATGGAACATTCGATGTTTCTTTTGCATATAAAACTTACGGAACAGTTGCTTCGATGTTACAGTTAGCCTCAATTTTTTATGTCCCGCTTTTGATTCTTATATTTGGAATATTATTAATGTTTTTATTCTATAAAAGGATAATACGTCAGTTTAGAGTAATAAAAAAATAACTATTTCACTGGCGGTTATAGGAGATCTACAGCCATATTTTAATTCCCAACTTAATTACTTTATCTTTAGCCGATGAATAAAACATTTTTATTACTCCTTTGTGTATGTTCGTTTCATATTTTTATGGCACAAAAAAGAAGTGCAGCTGAACTATTCTATGATAGAGGAAATGCTGCTGTTTCGAGAAAAGACTACAGAACTGCTGATTCCTTATTTACCTTATCATTAAATCTTGCACCACATCCTGATAGTTATTATAACAGAGCTGTGTGTAAGCGCCAACTTAAAGACTTTAAAGGTTATTGTTTGGATATGCTAAGCGCATCAAAATTAGGAGATAAAGAAGCGACCAAAATATACTGGAAACAATGCGCAACCGCTGATACCATTTACAAGAATAGTAATGGCGAAATTGCACCT
>JACMPO010000131.1 GCA_014377455.1 Flavobacterium sp. | reverse complement strand
TCTAACTTTTCAATTCCATAACATTCCTCTATTAATTTTGATAGCGGTTCAAAATCAGAAAATGTTTCTAAAATATTTTCTTCTACCAGTTCTCTTATTGGCATAAACTTATGGACGTTCTTAATTACAAATTCAGACCATAAATCTTCTAATGCCTTTCGGGAATTGGCTGTTTTGATTTTCTTTTCCTTTTCCTCTTTTTTAAGCTGTTGTACTAGCTCTTTTCTTTGATCAGCTGTAAGTTCACTGATGTTGAATGTCGGTTTTTCTTGCGTTTCTGTGTTCATTTTGATTTTTATTGAATTAATTATTAATGTCCTATTTGTTTACTTATTTCGGGAGTGAATCCTCCTAGCTCTACGAAAAGCCGTTTTTGAAAAGCAACACCCGTGGGTAAGTCACTCCTAAAATATATTTCAGTTCCGGGAGGTGCAAACCTCCAATACTTACACATCGTATAGCGGTCTAAAGTTTCTATTTCAACAAGTGCTTTGTCGATTTCTTCTTGAGTGAATCGGTCCATAATTACTTTAAAATTATATCGGAGGAAAAACCGCCCCATCCTGTGGCGTGTATCTTATCGATGGTGAACTTGATTTTTGCCTCAATTGCTACCGGTATTTTATACTCCCGGACTTCATGGCTAAAGGTTTCATTGTTGGCGTGGCTTAATTGCGAAAGCAGTGCGCCACGTTCTTGATTGATGCAGATGCGTTCCCCAACTTTGAACACATGAATGCGACCTTGTTTTTGCAAATCCGAGCAATACACGAGCACGTTGTGTAAATCTTCTAATCGTTGGTATGTATCTTCGTTACTCATTTGCTGTGGAAATTATGGTTTCTAATGTCGAAGGTGTCACGCTCGTAGGTTCTACCTAGTTGTTGTTCTTTTAGCTGGCGCAAATCCGTTTCTATTATCGTCCGGTTGGCGTGGTTGGGGTTGTCTCTTAGCCATTGCTCTAGTTCTGCTATTTTATTTTTTCGATGCTGTGGGGTCATTGTTAATTTTGATTGAATGTTAGACTAGGGATTTTTACACCGTGAACTTTGAGGTAACTCACCGCTCTTGTTTTTTTGATTTCCTGCAGTAGTGCTGTTGGGCGTATGTTAAACATTTGGTAGGTACAATTGTTATAGCACACTTGCATGTCGTGAACGGTGCAGCTACTAACATAACAGTCTGTTATTTCATGGAAACCCGCTTCATGTTTTGCATATTCCATTAAATACCATTTATTGACTGCCGAGTTTGCTAGTACTTTTTGGAACTCTCTAGCGTTAATGGTTACGCTTTCGCACCAGCGGGCGTATGCTCCAAAAATCATGTTTTCGTAATCCTCAGCAGTCATTTGTAATTTTTGAGCGGTTGTTTTTGTTTGTGTACTCATGGCTATTTTATTTTTAAATCAAATTGGGCGGCTCCTTGCTCCCAAATGGTATAGGGTTCTTTATCTCCTCCAAGGCGACTTAAACACATCGCCCGGTAACCTTCAACTCTGATCTTGACATCAGCATCATACTTCACAAACTTGGCAAGCGATCCCTCCGGGTTCTTGCCATCTGCATGGCTTATGAAAATGAACAACTTATTATGAAACTCCTCCTTTAAAAGTTTGTACTCCTTTTTATTTAGTCCCGTGTACTGCAGGGAATCAATGAAAATAATGTCCGGTGATTTCTTGCGCCTCAGTCGGTCTTTCAAGTCGTCTATTCCTTCTCGGTTGCCAATTGTAAATCGGCTTTTCACTTCCTGCATGTTCTGGGCGACGATGGCATTTTGCATGGACTTTCGTGCGCCCTCTTCCAGTGTGTTGTAAAAAACTTTTCCTGACTTGGTTAAGGCTTTGGCCAATTGGAGAGAGAAACCCGTTTTACCGTTGAAACTCTCGCCCCATATAATCCAAATCCCTGAACATTCTGGCGTACCTAATAATTTTTTAAATTCGGGGGGTAACTCTAATTCTTTAAACTTCTTTTTTGTTATTTCGTCAACCGAAACGGCTCTTTTTACTGCCATTAAACTCTGTTTTTTACAGCGTGAATTTTTCGTTTTACTCTTCGTAGGTCACATTCTGAATCATTGAATATGTCCTTGATGTCCTTTGCGTTTTCTACTCCGTTAGCGATGCATATTTGAGTAACATCGGTGAAATTGACACCTTTCAATTCTATGAACTTGCGACCGATACGTGAGTTGATTTCTTTGTATCCTTTCCGGTTGAGCTTGATTCCTTTGCTTATTCTTTTTGAAAGGTGATCAGTTGCACACATTACAATTCCGCAATGATCTTCCAGTCTATTATATAAAGTGATAAAGAAGTAAAGCACGGTGTCTGGAAGCTTATCCGCTTCGTCCAGTATGATAAGTGGGTTATGTTGAGATTTTAGTTTTTTTACGATTTCGTTCATCATTTCGGCAACCGTAAAACCGCTATAATCAACACCCATTGAAGTTAGGAGTTGCACCAGGAACTCTTTGCGGTTCCAATACTCGGCACAGCTCAATAAGTAGGCATTTTTATTGTCCTGAACATATAGCTCGAAAGTCTTAGACTTACCGGAACCTGCATCGCCTGTCATTGCAAAAACGTTCGAGTTGTTTTTGGCATCGTTTAAAAAGTAGGTTATCATCTTAAAATCGGTAGTTTCCACGCAAACCCATTCTTTAGAACTGTGGCCTATTTGTGATGCAACCGTTCTCCACATTTTATCTGAGATACTTTCCCAGTTGTTATTCATAATTTGAGAAAGCAAAGCGGCAGAAACATCATTTAATGAATTAGCGGCTTTGTTTTGGCTTCCCTTTTGAGCGATAAAAAGGGCTAGTTTTTCGTGTACTTGTTTTTTGAAATCAGTTGTCATAACTTTGTTTTTTTATTGGTGGGTTAATTCGGGCTGCAACCCGTTTTACATTGAATCGGTATAATCATATTTGTTGTCAACTAAAACCGCTTCGCTTAATTTCTTTTGATACTGAGCGATGTCGGTTTTTTCTTTTTTAACTTTCTTAATCTTGATGCCTTTTAGTTTTGGGTTTTTATATCCGTAGCTTTCGGCAGTCATGTTGTGTTTTTGAAGGTTCGCTTCCGCTTGTTCCTCCGTTGCAATTCGTATTTTCTTAGTGGCTTCGATTTGGTCTCTGTAATATTGAGCTTCCCAATCTTCTTGTTCTTGCTGGCCTCTGTGTATTTCTACTTTAGTTTCAGCAGCTCTCACAAATTTTAATCCTAGTGGCGTTTTCTTGTAGAGATAGATCAAACTCATATCGTCCGGGTCAAACTTGATGTGAAACTTTTGGCTCACGTTTTCAATATGCCATTCCTGGTCTATTGCTCTTGAATTTTCTTGGTAGACTACATATTCATATTGAACTGTTTTTTCTTTGAAGCTAATCCCGCTAGAGTGGCACTGTATTGGTAGGTTTCTCTCAATCCAAAAGAAGTCAACCATTTGAAACGGTGTTACTTTTGGGCAGTCTGGGTTTTCACTGTCAAAATACATCTCAATACGTGGTAAGCCTGTTTTTGGGTGCGGTGCCTGATTCCATTCGGTACGCTTTTGCTCGTATTGTGCTTTTAGTTGGGCAAACGTTGGTAACATTTCAGTATTCGCAAGAACAAACTCCATATTAGCATGGCTCGAAACTTTTTTCGATGTGATATTTTGCCCAGAATAGTTTGGTAATTGTGCTAAAAACTGAGTTTGAAATCTTCCAAATGCGCTCTCAATCGTTTTTGATTTACCATTATAAGGCTGTGTTTTAATGGCTAAATGGCTAATTTTATCAAAGAAACCACCTGAGTGAAGCTTCTTATTACCGGCACCGTTATCCAGTGATATTTGATAAGGCCTGTGTTCTGAAAGTTGAATTGCCATTTTGAAAGCTTGGTATCCTGCCTCATAATCTTCCTTCTCTGAAATGTGATATCCTAAGAATACTTCGCTGTACGCATCCATAACCTCATACACATTTATAGTTTTCATTTTACCGCTTGCATCCTGATAGTAAAGATTGATTTTGGTACCATCTGAATACCAAAGTGAATCTCTCATACTTGGTAAAGCCGTTTTGAATGACATGGTAAACTTTTCTTTGAATTTCAATTCTCCAAAACGGTACCCGTACCATAAAGGCTCAATCTTAGGATCTGTTAGGAAGTTAATAAGCGATTGCTCTGACTTAATCATTTTCCACTCTTGCTCTTCCGCTTCGGTGTTGTACTCTTTTAAAAGTTGGTTGTAATTTGCCACACGTTTTACACGGTCGCACCAACGAGCCAAAACAAATGACTTGGCATCATCGTTAATTTTCTCCGCATTTTTAGAACCAAAGGCTTTGTGTATAAAAACCCCGTAACCATCGTTTAAGTACTGTTTAACCTTGTCTCTAAGGATTCTTTGATTTCTTGGAAGTGAGTGAGGATAAGTATGTTTTGGCAATTCTGAAACTACCTCTGCGATACGTTCCCAAACATTCACTTTAGAACCTGCTAATGCTTTTCGTTGTGCTAATTTTGAATTAACGATAGTATTGATTGCATTTGCTATTGAGGCGTTACAGCAATACTCTTTAATATTTTTCTCCGGTAGCGCTTCGCCACTGTCAAGCGTATAGTTTCTAAAAAATTCGTAGGCTTTTTGATCGTCAAGGATATAATCAGTAAATGTGATAGTCGTCACCTTTGCGTAAGGATCTCCGGCTAGTTCAATTACTTTATTTTTTATATCTGATCTCATGGTGTCGAATTGTATTAGTGCTTTACGGCCATTACCGCCTGTCGTCATTTTTTTGAGGTGGCCTCTTGAACATAGTTGCTTATAATTAGGCTCGCTAATTATTCCGCTTTCTACAATCCAAGAGGCTTGTACACAAAGGATATTATTTTGATAGTATTCAAACATTATGATTCTTGGTTAGGTTCAAAAATTTCTAACATATTTTTTGCGTCCAATAGAATAGCTTTTGCTAAATCTGATTTATCCTCACGTTCGCCTTTTAAAACAAGAGTTATATAAGTGGCAGTACAGTCGTGTTTAACTGCTAGAGCTGACTTATTTATTTTTTTTCTTTGTGCTTTTGTAAAGTGCTCCATTTTTTCGTTAGCTTTGTTTTAAATTCTGAACAAATATCGAAACAAGTTTCGAAATAAAAAAATATATTCGAAAGTTTTTTCGAAAGTATTTTATAATGCTTTATAAATGAGTTCTATAAACAAGAAGATTGACGACATAGCTAACGAGCACTACGCAGGCAACAATTCCGCCTTTGCTAAAGTTATGGGTACAAGTGAGGCTAATATTCGTAATTACCGTAAGGAAACGATGCCGAAACTCGAATTTGTGGTAAAACTTAGAGAAATATTCGAAATTAGTTTCGATTATTTATTATCAGATTATGTAGACCAGGATAAGTCCAAAGTAAGCGAGCCTAGTACGATCTATAAATTGAAAACCGATAGATCAATAAAGGATCAAAGAGTACCGTTGTATGATATTGAGGCAACAGCCGGAATGGTAGAACTATTCAGAAACAAAAACGGTAAAACAAAACCGGTAGACTTTATTTCAATACCAAACCTCCCAAAATGTGATGGTGCAATATATGTCACAGGCGATAGTATGTATCCGTTGTTAAAGAGTGGCGATATTGTCATGTATAAAGAGCTAAACAATTCAATAGATAATATTTTCTTTGGTGAGATGTATCTATTATCAATTAACATGGACGGCGAGGAGTTCGTGACGGTAAAGTGGATTCACAAATCAGATAAAGGGGATGCCTTTATAAAAATAGTTTCTCAAAACAGCCACCATCAGGCCAAGGATGTACACCTTTCAAATATCAAAGCCTTAGCACTAATAAAAGCATCAATAAGGATCAATTCCATGAGTTAATTATTTTTTTCAACTGATTCCACAGACTAAAACCTTCTAAGCCCTTATAAATAGGGCTTTTTTTGTTTTTGTACATTAAAAAGTTAGGGCATTAAGTATGTGCTTAAACGCTTTTTTAGTTACTTTTTAAATGTTTTTATGTTTTATGAGCACTTTTATATACTAACATTTATTAATATTTGTAACTGCAACTGTAACCCCAACTGTAACCGCAAAGTAATTAATAGAGTTTTTTATATTTATTCATTGAGTCCATTTACAAAGTGTTTAAACAATCCTTTTAAAGCGTTTAAATAGTATTTAAACGTCAAAAAATAACCCCCATTTAGTAATAAAATGGGGGTTTTAGCTATATTTGTTCGGGTTAATGGTAGTAAGGCGTTTAAAGCGTTTAAAAATGATACTGGCGACAGAAGTTTAATGAAAGTAAACGGTAGATAAATGCACCTTTTATTTTTGGAGTGTTTTAGACCTTTTTTATCGTGAAGTATTGATTTTATTGAGTTTTTCGACCTTTTTTATATTACTTACTTATGTATGTTTTATTTTATAGCCCTTATATTTTGTTTCACATAAAATTGCTAATCTAATAGTTATAAATAGCCCTGATGGCAGGAAGTATCCTTTTTAGGGCGGAAAACAAATACGGATTATGATTTCAAAAGTAATTCCGCACTAGAAAGATACTCCGTACAGCGGGAGAATCTATTTTTGTAAGTCGGAACTTCTGCTCCAAAAAAAATTAAACGAAAAGAGATCGTTTATTTTTAGACAAAAAAAACTC
>JACMPO010000130.1 GCA_014377455.1 Flavobacterium sp. | reverse complement strand
GGTCAGGAACCAGAAAGGAATTTTAATAAAAACGGTTTTAATATACCGAACATAATAGAGGTAAGCTAATACCGTTCGAGTACCTTCCAGAACGCTTGCCAAAACATAACCTCCTTTACTTTGTACCATCAATAACGATAATATATATATCAAGATGGAACAATCCAAAATTACACAACTTCATGGAGTCGATCCTGTGGAGTACAAAGAAAGCATCATGACTGATGTCCGAGCAGAGTTTAAAAAACTTGCTCAACATTTCCAACCCGTTAAACCTCCTGAGTATCTTACTCGTTTAGAAGTTGCAGACATCCTCAAAGTGTCATTGGTGACAATTTCTGATTGGAACAAAAAGAAAATCCTCAACCCATACAGATTAGGTAATCTTATCAGATACAAACGCTCTGAAATTGAAGAAGCATTGATCCGTATTAACCCTAAAAAATAATAATTATGAAGTGGACTATTAAACACCTAGTAATGTTATTTGAAACTTTTATTCGTCAAACTTATACTTAAAATTTACGCATCATGGACAATTACACCTATTTATGCCAGTATTGTGGGCATGACTATATTCCAAAAAGAAGGCTAGTGCAAAAATATTGCTCTAATAGCTGCAGAACTAGAGCATATCAATTACGAAATCCAAAAATAGGCTTAGGTGTTTCCGTTTTAAAAAAAGAGACGCCGAAGTCAAACGATAAAATGAGTTGGAGCGGATTTGCAAATGCTGCCGCTGGTGCAGCAGCTGTTAAAATTGTTGAAAATGTATTTACCGCTGAAGGTAATAAACCAGCAACTAAAAATGACATAAAAAATTTAACTTTAATTTTAAAAAATCGATACCAACCGATATTAAACATCCCTAACAGAATTGATGGAGCGAAACCCTTTTATGACACCTACACTCAACAGTTCCTATATCTAATAGCCCAAAAATAATGAAAGTATCCAATTACATAAATTTCTCCAAAAAATTAGAAGATAGAGAACTAATTGAAGTACTTAGCGATATTAAATCCAATAAATACGAGAGTGAGATCAATTCCATTCGATATGCAATTCATTCGGAAAAACTAGATCAAGCAGGTAAAATCAAAAACGGCTTGTTAGGATTTACAACTTCTGGGACGTTTGGCGCAAGCAGAACAAAAGCAAACATCGTTTCATATTCACAAATTCTAGGCTTGGATTTTGACGATATTCCTTTAAAAGAAATCAACAAAATTAAATCGCTTATAAATCGTTGCGTTTATACCTATGCATCGTTCATCAGTCCTAGTGGTGAAGGATTAAAAGTATTCATTAAAATCAACTGAAATGCAGAACAGCACACAACAGCATATAGTCAAGTAGCTAATTTTTATAAAGAGTTATCAGGTTATGATTTTGATGCAAAATGCAAAGATATTACTCGATTGTGTTTTGTTTCTTATGATGCGGATTTATTTATAAATGACAATGCAACAACTTTCGATGTTAAAGAAGAAATCAATCCTTTAAAATCAGAATCACAAAACGAAGTCAAGCATGAGTTAACAACCGATGCATTACTAGACAAATGCTTGAAATTTACCGAGCAAAAAGATCAGTATTACAGTGGAAACAGAAACAATTTTATTTTCTTATTCTCTTGCAATGCAAATAAGTTTGGGATCTCAAAAGATGATACACTAAATTACTGTATTAATAATTTTGATTTAGACGAAAGCGAGATTATAACAACGGTAAATAGTACATTTAAAAATCAGAGTGCAGACTTTGCAAAGTTTGCAAACTTGCAAAGTTCAAACACTTCAAATATAATAACTACAGAAAACAGTTTTGATGATTATGAAGATTGTTTAAAAACAACTCCAACAATCCCATTATCAGTCTATGAAAACTTACCGCCAATACTATTTGAAAGTTGTCAAGTATTTAAAAATGAAAGAGAAAGAGATACTTTCCTAACGGGAGCATTAGCAATCCTTTCCGGATGTTTGCCGAATGTATCGGGTATGTATAGCGGTAGCGTTATTTATCCTAGTTTATTTTCTTTCATTTTAGCTCCAGCAGCCTCGGGAAAAGGAGCTTTGAAATTTGCAAAAGCATTAGCCGACAAATACCATGATAAAACTTTAGCTGTTTCCATAGAAGATAAAAAACGATTTGATGAAAATTTAGCAGCTTATAAAATGCTAAAATCAAAAGGCAAACTCGAACCTAGTGCAGAAATGCCGATGCCACCAAAATTCAAAGTTGTTTTCATTCCAGCAAACACAAGTAATGCAAAAATAATTCAACACTTAGATTGGAATGAGGGTAAAGGAATTATATGTGAAACAGAAGCAGACACATTAGGTCAAACTTTCAAAAACGAATGGGGTACTTATTCAGATATGCTAAGAAAATCATTTCATCACGAAAAAATATCAGTAAGTCGAAAAACCGATGGAGAATTTATAGAAGTGAACAATCCGCAATTAGCAGTTGCTTTATCAGGTACACCAAAACAAGTATTTAATATTATTTCATCAGCAGAAGATGGATTATTTAGTCGATTTATTTTCTATGTTTTTAAAACAGAGGCAGTTTGGCTAGACCCATCACCGAAAGGAAATCCTGTAAACTTAACTGACTATTTCAGTACACAATCAAAACAAGTTTTAAAGTTAGTGGAGTTTTACGAAAGAGACGAGATGATTTTGCATTTAACCGAAGAACAATGGGCAATTTTTAATCCTTTTTTTAGTTCGTTTTTAGAACAAATAAACACTTTTGTTAGTGAAGATGCATTAAGTGTAGTAAAGCGTTTAGGTTTGATTTTGTATCGTTTTTGCATGATTTTCACAGCAATAAGAAAGTTTGCAACAAATGAACATCACAAAGAAGTATATTGTTTGGATATAGACTTTGAGACTGCATTAACACTAACAAAAACATACATTCAACACAGTATAATAATGTTCACTAATTTACCAAAGCAAGGGGAACAGGGAATATTCAAATCAGGAGAAAACAAAACGAAGTTTTTCGATGCTTTACCTATCAAATTCCAAAGAAAAGAAGCGGTCGAAATAGGTAAAAAGTTTAATATTGCCGATCGTTCAGTTGATGCATTTCTAAAGAAGTGTTTGGAGAAATACTTAACAAAATCAAAAGCAGGATATTACGAAAAATAAAATAAAATTATTTGTAATATTTAACCTTTAATTACAAGCACTTAATACTTTTTTATTATCCACGTAGACTATATCACCAAAATAATAGTTACAATAAAACGAAACTTTTAGTAGAATGTTTTAAAACACGGTTAGTCGCAATTCGATTATGTGTTAATACGATAAAGTTGTATATGCTTTACTTCAAAATACTTACAAAGTTGTAGATTGTCAAAGTAGAATTATTTAAGTTTTTAGTTTTATTTATTATATTTACAAAAAGTAATTATTTTTATAAAATATGAGTATTAAAGATTTTTTTAATTCGCTAGAGAAATATCTTAATGATTTCCAATACCCACCAAACAATTCTTATAATGAAGGACTTATTTATATTGGAATAAATGAAAATTATAGTGGTTTTAAAGATGAGAATGAGAAGATTATTTTTGTAAATTATCTGTGTATGATTGTTGCTTTAGATCTAAAGTTTTATGAACTAAATATAGAAAATTATTTAAAGTTTAAAAATATTTACAATATTCCAAAATTCGAATATGGTTTATCCAACATTTATTATTATCCTAATGCTATTTATTACAAATTTAATGTTCCGAACAAAAAGAATAGTTTTCAAGATAGTTTTGATGAATTCTACAATTATTATTCAAAATCATTAAAAAACAATGATTTAGGAATAAGTTTTGAGGTTATTTTAAAATCAATGATTCAAGATAATGATATAAATTCAGGTGTTGGGGGTAATGAAATTTGCAAATTAATTCTTCAAAAATTAGAAAACTAAAGTTTATTTTATTAGCCATCATTTGGATATAATTATTAAAACACATCATTGCATCAATTTACACTATTTTCATGGAGTAAGCAGGTTAACCAGAAAATAACGAAAACATATTCTTTTTAATGTTCAAAATTTCAATCAACATTAGAACAGTTTAATGCAAATTAATAAACCACAAAACCCATTTGCACCCAATATTCCCAATAAATCCGTTTTATTTGAATCCTTAAAAAAATAAAATCTTTTACGCGTTTTTCCCTTACACCCTACACCCTAAATTAATTTGCTTTATTTTTCCCTATTTTCCTACGTTTACGTTTTTCCTCATTTTTCTTTCGATTGCTTTTTTGTATGTTTACATCTTATTGTTAAAATGTGACTATTTGACACTTAATGACAAACAATAAACCAATAAAAAACATTTAATTTAATGGAAACTATCTTATTAATCATCATCTGCATATTGTTGCTCATAGCAATCATTCTAATTATCATTTTCAGAAGCAAAGGCAGTAATGATTTACCAGAATTACAAAATAAAGTCGTTGAACTTCAAACCAATCTTTCAAAAATTGAAACCAATTTAAAAGATGATTTTCGTACCAACCGTGAAGAAAATGCTACAATTGCCAAGGACAATAGAACAGAACTCAACGAAACACTAAAGGATTTCAAAAAAGAATTATCCGAAACACTCAAGAACATTACTGAGCAAAGCCAAAATGCTTTAAAAGAAATCAATACAACATTAGCAGATAAGATAGAATTGTTGACCACTAAACTGGAGGAAAATAATAAAACCAATCGAGAAACTTTAACATCAAACCTAAAAGACTTCACTTTAGAACAACGTACAAAGTTTGATGAACTGAAAAAAGAACAAACCGATTTAACCACAAAAACGGTAGAGCAGCTTGAGAAGATTTCAGGAAAAGTTGAAGAAAAATTAAATGTTTTAAACGAACAAGCCAAAGGCGATGCTACACTAATGCGTGAAGCATTGGTAAATGCCTTCAAAGGTTTTGGAGATACATTCGATAAAAACATTGTTTCCTTCAATGATTTGCAAAAATCAAAATTTGAAGAATTGGAGAAAAGACAAAATGAACTTATTGCTAATACAGAAAAAAAACTAGAAAGCATACGAGTTACCGTAGAAGAAAAATTAGAAAAAACATTAAGTGAACGTCTTGGGCAAAGTTTTGAAACAGTTGGCAAGCAATTGATTGAAGTCCAAAAAGGATTGGGCGAAATGCAAACAATTGCAGCTGATGTTGGTGGTTTGAAAAAAGTATTGAGCAATGTAAAATTGCGTGGTGGCGTTGGCGAAGTTCAGTTAGCAATGCTACTGGAACAAATCTTGGCGCCCAATCAGTACGAAGCCAATGTTAAAACTAAAAAAGGCAGTAGCGATAGTGTCGAGTTTGCAATTAAACTTCCAAGCAAAAGCGAAGACGAAAACAGCATAGTATATTTGCCAATTGATGCTAAATTTCCAAAAGACACCTACGAGCATTTAATTAATGCTTATGAAAATGCCATTCCAGAAGAGATTGAAGCTGCAACTAAAAATTTAGAAGCTACTATTCGTAAAATGGCAAAAGACATTAGCGACAAATACATCGACCCACCTAATACAACTGACTTTGCCATTATGTTCCTTCCTTTCGAAAGTATCTATGCCGAAGTAATAAGACGCAGTGCATTGGTAGATCAGTTGCGAGACCAATACAAAATCACCGTGGCTGGACCTACAACTTTAATGGCTATTTTGAATAGTTTGCAAATGGGCTTTAGAACACTATCCTTACAAAAAAGAAGCAGCGAAGTATGGAATGTATTAAGTGCTGTTAAAAAAGAATTTGGAAATTTTGGTGGTTTATTAGAAAAAGCACAGAAAAATATCCAAACTGGATTAGGTCAATTAGACCAAGTGGCTGGAACAAGAACTAGAGCAATACAACGACAATTACAAAATGTTGAAACAATTCCAACATTAGAAGCTTCAGAAATTTTACCTGAAACACTTATTGATACAATAGAAGATATAATTGAAAATTAACAATGAACAAACAAGACCTAATCTCTAAAATAAAACAACTCAACTGTATCTCTCAAGACGAACGTGCGTATTTAATTAATTTGGTAAACACCAAGAAAAAATATGGTTTAGTTTGGGAAGACAAACCCGAAGATGTTGAGGAACAATTACGAGATAATTTAGCAGTTTTAAAGGAAGTAACAGACAACGGAATTATTAATGGCGAAGACAACCCAAACCATATTTTGATTCAAGGCGACAACCTGCACGCGCTTACAGCATT